>DATFLS010000063.1:0-5979 GCA_035267465.1 bacterium | reverse complement strand
TTTGGTCTCGTCGTCGGGGTTTCCCGAAACGGCAACGAAGATGAACTTCTCAATGAAGGAGCTGAGGTGGTGATCCATAGCTTTCATGAGCTGGAGACCAGATTTTCCGAGGAAGTCCCGTTGGTATCACCTGAGACTCTTCCTTCAGCGTTGGAAGAGAGTTCCCCGGTCTATCAGAAATTGGATCAGCACACCCCGGTTTTCTTCCTGGATTACGACGGCACGCTCACGCCAATCGTTAACAGACCGGAAGACGCTGCACTCTCCGAGGAAATGCGACACTTGCTCCGTCGTCTTGCACGGCTCTGTACCGTGGCAATCGTCAGTGGCAGAGATCGGCAGACTGTGAAAAATTTTGTCCAACTCGACGAATTAATCTATGCAGGGAGCCATGGTTTTGATATCACCGGCCCCAATAACATGAACATGCAGCATGAAGCCGGGCAGGCTGCTCTGCCGGAACTGGACGCAGCGGAGCAGGAATTGCAGGAGCGACTCTCGCACATCTCGGGTGCCCAGGTTGAGCGGAAGAAATATGCCATTGCGGTCCATTACCGGAACGTTGAAACTGAGGACGTTCCCGGGGTAAAACAAATCGCCGAGGAAATACTGAAACAACATCCCAATCTGAGAAAGGGCGGAGGGAAGAAAATAGTGGAACTTAAACCGGATATCGACTGGGACAAAGGCAAGGCCCTGCTCTGGCTTCTAAACGAATTAAAACTGGATACACCGGATATTGTTCCGATATACATTGGTGACGATCTCACCGATGAAGACGCATTTCGGGTCCTGCAGAGCCGCGGTCTCGGCATTTTAGTGGGAGAGTATGGCGAAGAAACCGCTGCCTTTTACACTTTGAATTCCGTACAGGAAGTCCAACGATTTCTGAATGAGGTCATAGCGAACCTGGAGGACAGCTCGGATGAATGAATGGACCATCACGTATGATGAATATCAGCCTGAATTGCAGCCGCTGCGAGAAGCCTTGTGCACGCTCGGCAACGGCTATTTTGCCAGCCGGGGTGCCGCTGAAGAAGTCACGGATGACGGGGTACATTATCCCGGCACTTACCTGGCGGGAGGTTATAACCGGTTAAGTAGTCAGATTGCCGGCAAGGACGTAGAAAACGAAGATCTGGTGAACTGGCCGAACTGGCTGTATTTAACGTTCCGCCCCGAAGACGGCGACTGGAGTCACCCGGATACGCTTGAATTTCTCGAGTATCACATTGAACTCCGGATGCAGCAGGGCATCTTATTCCGGCGAATCCATTTTAAAGATAGGGATGGTCGGGAAACCCGGCTGGAGAGCCGGCGCATCGTACACATGGCCTATCCGCACCTGGCGGCCATTCAGTGGAACCTGACACCTGTCAACTGGTCGGGCCAAATCGAGATTCGCTCGGGGCTGGACGGCCGGGTAACCAACAACGGTGTGGAACGCTATCGGGACTTACGGGGTGATCATCTGGAGATACTGGACGCTTCTGATCACAGTGAGGAGAGTATTTATTTGCGGGTCCAAACCAAACAATCCCGTATCCAGATGACCCAGGCCGCCAGAACTCGCGTGTATACCGAGAACCCTGATGTCCGGGTGAGACGCAGCAGTATTAACCAGGAGAACTTTATCGCCCAGGATCTGATGGTGGATGGGACAGAGAATCAGACAATCCGGATAGAAAAAATGGTGGCGCTGTATACGTCCAGAGATAACGCCATCAGTGAACCGACCATGGATGCCTGTAAAGCCATTGATCGTGCCGGATCATTTGATGAGCTGCTTGAAGGGCATATTAAGGCCTGGGATTACCACTGGCGCAGATGCGATATCGAGCTCAGCAGCAATCAGGGAGTGCAGGACATCTTGAGGCTCCACATTTTTCATCTTCTCCAGACAGCCTCCACCAATACCATTGATCTGGATGTTGGGATTCCCGCACGGGGATTACACGGCGAAGCCTATCGCGGACATATCTTCTGGGATGAATTATTCATTTTCCCGTTCCTGGATCTCCGGATCCCGGAAGTCACCCGCGAGGTGAAAATGTACCGCTATCGCCGGATCGGCGAGGCCCGGTACGCAGCCAGTAAAGCGGGATACCGGGGAGCAATGTTTCCCTGGCAGAGTGGCAGTGACGGGCGAGAGGAGAGCCAGCAGCTGCATTTGAACCCCAAATCGGGCGAGTGGATCCCGGATGAGACCCACCTGCAGCGCCACGTGAATCTGGCAATCGCCTATAACGTCTGGCAGTTTTATCAAACCACCAACGATATCGAATTCCTCTCGTTCTTCGGAGCCGAAATGGTGCTGGATATTGCCAAATTCCTGACCAGTCTGGTTACTTATAATGAACAACGGGGGCGCTACGAAATTCAACACGTGGTGGGACCCGATGAATATCACACCCGTTATCCGGATTCGGACAAACTGGGTATCAACAATAATGCTTACACCAACATTATGACGGTCTGGGTGCTGCAGCGGGCGCTCGAGATTCTGAAGATCCTGGATGAAGATCGGGAGCAGGAACTCTGCGAAATTCTGAATATCAGCGACGAAGATCGCCACCTGTGGGAGGAGATCAGCAGCAGGATGTTTGTGCCATTCCACGGTGATGGGATCATCAGTCAGTTTGAGGGATATGACGATCTGGAAGAGTTCGACTGGGAAGGGTATCGCGAGAAATACGATGATATCCAGCGGCTGGACAGGATTCTGGATGCGGAAGGTGATACCCCGAACCGCTATAAGGCCTCCAAACAGGCGGACGTGGTCATGCTCTTTTTTCTGTATTCCGCGGAAGAACTCCAATTAACCCTGGAGCTGATGGACTATGACTTTTCTCCCTCCAGTATTCTGAAAAACATCGATTACTATCTTGAGCGCACCTCGCACGGGTCGACACTGAGTCGCATCGTCCATTCGTGGGTATTGGCGCGCTCGAATCGTGAGCAGTCGTGGGATTACTTCGAGGAAGCCCTGCGGAGTGATTTTGAGGATATCCAGGGCGGCACAACCCCGGAGGGTATTCACCTCGGCGCAATGGCCGGGACCGTCGACTTAATTCAGCGCTGCTACACCGGCTTGGAATTCCGCAACGATGTTCTCTGGCTGAATCCTGCGCTGCCGGAAGAGCTGGAGAGTCTGCGACTGCGTATTCGATACCGCGCCCATTGGATTTCGCTGCACGTCACCCACGATCGCCTGTTGATCTCCTTCTTCAAAGGATACTCGCCGGAAGTGCAAATCGGAGTGCAAGATAAAATATATACGTTCAAACAGGGTGATTCCAAAGAGTTTAAACTATAAGAGCGGTTGCGTATAGAATCCCGGGGTATAGAAATCGTAGCTATGGCTATTCCGAAAATTCAGATCGCTCGCTGGCGGGTCAAAGCCAAACTCTTTTTCAAGGGCCTCTCAACCAAATTTTTCGGTACCTTTACCATTCCCAGAAATTTTCTCATGATCCTCGGGGGAGTGATCATTGGAGTACTCGGAGGATATGGTTCTGTCATTTTTAAATGGCTTATTTACACCATTCAACAGATCAGCTGGGGCGGTTGGGGCAACCCGGCGGAATTTATTCCCCAGTTCCCATGGTACTGGATCCTTGGAATACCCGCCATTGGCGGCTTACTGACCGGACTGATTGTCCACTTTTTTGCTCCGGAAGCCAAAGGACATGGAGTCCCTGAAGTTATGGAGGCGAACCTCATGCGCGGGGGTATCATCCGCACCCGGGTGCCGATCGCCAAATCGCTGGCTTCCGCCATCAATATCGGTACCGGAGGCTCTGTTGGAAGGGAGGGGCCGATTGCCCAGATCGGGGCGGCGGTGGGATCGATTTTTGGCCAGCTGGCGCACCTGGGCCGGGAAGAACGCACCGTGCTGGTCGCCTGTGGCGCCGGAGCCGGTATCGCCGGGACTTTCAACGCGCCGATTGCCGGTGCGTTGTTTGCACTGGAAATTATTCTCGGGGATTTCACCATTTCCTATATCACACCGATTGTCATTGCTTCGGTCATGAGCACGGTCATAGCCCACCAGTATCTTCCGGCGACCCAGGCCTTTCAGATACCCACCTATGATCTGGTGAGTGCCTGGGAATTAATCCCCTACGCATTGCTCGGTGTTATCACGGGATTTGCGGCGGTCGCATTTATTACGGTTCTCTATAAAGCCGAAGATATATTTGACAGCATAGATCTCCCCTTATATAGTAAACCGGCCATCGGCGGGGTATTAATCGGCGTCATTGCGCTCCAGTATCCCCATATCCTCGGGGTTGGTTATGAAGTAATCAACCAGGCTCTGGTTAACGATATACTCTGGACGACGACTGCCGTTTTAATCATTGGAAAACTGTTGGCGACCAGTATCACGCTGGGCGCCGGGGGGTCGGGAGGCATCTTTGCGCCCTCGTTGTTTATCGGCGCCATGACGGGCGGCTTGCTTGGGCACTGGGTTCACACCCTCTTCCCGGGAATTACCGCACAGGCCGGGGCTTATGCTCTGGTCGGAATGGCCGGAGTGGTCGGAGCGGCCACTCATGCGCCCCTTACAGCGATCCTTATCATTTTCGAACTGACCAATGATTACGCCATCATTTTGCCGGTGATGCTCACCACGGTCATCGCTATGATACTGGCCATGCGCCTCAGGCGGGAATCAATCTACTCCATGAAACTTGTCCGGAAGGGAATTGACCTATTCAAGGGCACGGACATCAATCTGCTCCGGGAACTCCCGGTGAAGACCTCCTATAGGGACAGCATCGAAATAGTGCAGACTTCAACTACTCTTGATAAACTGATGCAGCTCATGTCAGCCAGTTCCCACGTAGTCTATTTTGTACGGAATCTATCTCAGGAAATTACCGGGTATATAACCATTGATGATTTGCGACGCTTATTTCATGAATCCAACGTAGTGGGGAACCTGATTATTGCCAGCGACCTCATGCATACCATGGATTTCGTGGTTGAGGAAGAGGACTCACTGGCAACAGCGCTGGAACTCTTCGTGGAGAGTGGAATAGAAGAACTCCCCGTCGTCCGGCGGGACGATCATGCCGAACCGATTGGCACCATCTGGCACCAGGATGTAATGGCAGCCTATAACCGGCAGGTCTTCCAGAAGGATATGGCCTCCGGATTCGCGCAGAAGATGACCAGCAGTGTCGAACAGGCCCGGCCGGTCCAGGTCATCTCCGGATATTCCATTCTGGAGTGTAACATACCGGAGTTTCTGATTGGCAAAGAGGTGAAAAATTCCGGGCTCCGGGAACAGCACGGGATAGACCTTATCCTGGTTTCCAAACCACAGGCTGAAGGCGCTCAGCATATTTCAAGCCGCCCCGGACCGGACTACCGGTTCGAGGACGGAGACCGGATCATTGTCTTCGGCGAAACCCCGAATATCCGCCGGTTCTCAGGATATACCCGGTAAGAGACAGCGCCATTCAGCTGAAACATTTCGCCCCCTGTCTTCCAAATCATATTTGACCGCTCGCTAAAGAGCAGTACTGGCCGCTTCGTCTGCGCCGGAGAGTGTAATTTCTGGATACTTGTGATGCCTGAATCCGGACCATCACGGAATCTCGGGTGCACTGAATTCTTGTGGTTGGCGGCATCAGTTGCTACCATAAAATAAATTGGGGAGTGAGAGTGTGCGAAAGCCGACACCTGTAGGGTATAGGATGAGGAAATTTCCATTGGAAGAAGAAAAAGCACCGAATCAGAAAACTCATTTCTATAGAGAACCTAACCTGGAATGCGAGGAAATATCATGTCGGAGAGCCGATCGAACATCACAGCTGTTCTTAAAACCATCGGCAGCCTGATCAAGTTTACATTTGTGTTGCTGGTGCTGGTTATTTCAATATTGACCGCCGTATTGCTGATTCTCTACAGCATGTATACACGGGAAAAAGAGGCAGCTACTCCCGACGCAACGCCTGCTGAAGGTGAGAC
>DATFLS010000062.1:0-2414 GCA_035267465.1 bacterium | reverse complement strand
TTGTCTTCCGGGAACGCCGCAGGGAGAAGAAAGGCGCTCAAGGCGAAACCACCGGACAATTCGTTCAACGGGATATCTCCTTCAGGTTTCTTGGCAAATCCGGTCGGTGGATGGGACAGCACCATATTTTCACACTGATTTCCTCTGTGATTCTCACCGCTTTCCTGATCTGGTCCGGATTGAAAATCGGTTTTGACCACAACTATATGAACATGGAAGCCAGAGGTTTGACATCCGTTGCGCTCCAGGATACGGTGATGGAGAAGTTTGACCTGAGCATGGACTATGCGATGCTCCTGGCGGACGATCCGCAGCAATCCCGTCAACTGGCCGACCAATGCAAAGACCGGGGCACAGTGGCTCTCACGGAGGACATATCGCTGTATCTTCCCTCGACGAACCAGCAGCAAAAAAGAATTTCCCACATTCGTGACATCCGGCAGAACATGGAATCAGCCGCCATCAATGGTTCTATAAGTCCCGGAGAAATATCAACACTTATAGATGAGATCGATCGATTGCAGATGAATGTTATTGAGATCCAGGATCTGGCTTTCCTGGGCGGGCAGGATAAAGTGGATAATAAATGTAAACAGATCGTGGGAACACCCCTGGATTCCACCTCGCGAAATCTTTTCCGGGAACTGCTGGAGGTGATGGAGGGAGATAACAGGCTTACAACAATTGGTATCGCCGACTTCCAGCAGACTTTTGCCCCCTATTTTCGCACTTCCGTGCTCAGGATGACTTCGACGGATCCTCTCCGCCTTAATGTCCTTCCCACCTCCATATTAGACCAGTATAGCAATCAAGACCGTAATCAATTTCTGGTCACTGCTTTCCCGGCGGGCAATATCTGGCAGGATGCACAATTCCTCAGCCGGTTCGTCGACGATCTGGAACGTGTCAGCGAGCAGGCAACAGGTATGCCCCCGATTTTCCTGGCATTGATTCAGATTATCGGTCGTGATGGACGCAATGCCATGCTTTTAACACTGGTGCTCGTCTTTCTGCTGCTCTGGTTAGATTTCCGGAAACCATTGCATGCGCTGATGGCCATGATTCCCCTGGCGGTGGGCGCTTTCTGGATGGTCGGCCTGATGTATCTCACCGGAATGCAGCTCACCGTGATGAATGTCATGGGATTACCGATGATTCTCGGGATTGGTATCGATGATGGTGTCCATATTATGCACCGCTGGCGACAGGAGGGGGAAGGAAATATATATACCATTTTCTCAAGCACGGGGAAAGCCATTTTTCTGACATCGCTAACCACCATGCTGGCGTTTGGATCACTGGTGTTCTCTATCTGGCGCGGGTTTGCGCAGCTCGGTGGGGCACTCTTCCTCGGCGTCGCAGCCTGCTTTCTAACCACCGTGATCATCCTGCCCGGCATTATCGGGTGGATTGAGAGAAACAAGAAATAAACAGAGATATTGTAACAGAAAATCTGTGTAAATCCCCCATTTCAGACAACACTATGACATCCCAGATTTCAAGAGTTTCTACTCGGGGCAGGCTGTTTCATCCGTTCAATCCGTGTTCTGTTCAGTGCCCCGAAGATACTCCCCCGGCCCCTTATAGTTTGGAAGTACCCGGTTCCCCACACAGACATAATTATAATCATATTTTTTTATTGAACAATTTATCAGTAATCCGTGTGAATCCGTTTCATCCGTTCAATCAGCGTTCTATACCAAAAATTCACCCCACAAAATCACATCATCATGTGATGACAGCAGCCGGGTGATTGCGGTATCTTGGTGGTGAAATATGACAGGAATGATCAGACTGGCAGGTGAGTGAACCAATGAACAGACCAGATCCTCAGCAAGGGAAGCCAACCCGTTACCAGATCACCATCAAGGGAGTTCTGGATGATCAATGGAGAGAGTTGTTGGAGGATATGACCTTTACGCATAACGGGCACAATACCACCATGACCGGCCCGGTCAGAGATCAAGCCGAACTGCACGGGATGCTGGCCAGGCTCCGGGATCTCAATCTCACTCTGCTTTCGTTGCAGTGTCTGGAATTACCGCAAACTTCGAATGAGAATATGAACGATAAACAGAATTAAATAGACAGAAGGGGGTTCGAATGAAAAAACTGCTTCTTCCAGCATTGATTCTCTGGGCGGCGGCGTTATATGGCCAGGAAATGACCGGAGAGGAGATCATCAGAAAGGCGAATGACACCTTCAATGTGGAAGCCAGTCACGCCACCATGGAAATGACCATCGTCACCTCGTCAGGCGATACCAGGACTTTTGTGTACGAATCATGGAGCAAGGATGAGGGCGAGAAGAACCTCATCCGGTATCTGGAACCGCGGCGGGTACAGGGTCAGGCCACCCTGATGCTGAACAATGCCGATGACATCTGGATGTACTTCCCGCGTACCGGCCGGGT
>DATFLS010000061.1:0-2128 GCA_035267465.1 bacterium | reverse complement strand
CGATTATCGAATATCGTTATCAGGTGACTGTCTGGAATCTCACGTACTGGCATTCCTGGCGGTTCCAGGAATCGGTTCCGGTGCTCCATTCGCGATTCACATTGAGCAGTCCCGCCGAATTAGATGTGGACTACCGCACCTACGGGCTGGACGTTGAACCTCAGGTGATTGACGCGCCCACCGGGTTTAACTCCACCTATAAGTGGGAGGTTCGCAATGTCGAGCCGCTGAAGTCTGAAATCGGCATGCCCTCGTTAAATGAAGTGACAAAACGGCTGGCCCTGGCACCGATTGGAGTGAAAACGTGGGACGATGTCTCGAAGTGGTATCATCAACTGGTCCGGCCCCGCATGCAGGCTAATAATAAAATCAGAGATATCGTTGCTGAACTGACAGAAGATGCGGATTCGGATTACGAAAAACTCCGGAATATTTATACATGGGTCCGGGATCAGGTGCGCTATATCGCGGTGGAAATTGGAATCGGGGGGTATCAGCCACATTATGTGAAAAAGGTGTTTAGCAATCAATACGGCGATTGCAAAGATATGGTCACCCTGTTATGCTCCATGGGGGAAGAAGCCGGGATTGATATGTATCAGACCCTGATCAGCTCCCAACCCAATGGAATACCGGACACGACCCTGCCCTCCCAGTTTCAGTTTAATCATGTTATTGCCTATGCACCCGAGGTCGGTGAGAACGGCATCTGGATGGATCCCACGGAGAAGGGCACGGAGTTCGGCGAACTCCCGTGGTATGATCAGGGGATGCCGGTGCTGATGGTGGGAGAAGATGGCGAGGGTCAATTCCTCACTACCCCTAAGGTATCGGTACAGGAAAATAAGGTGACCATCGATTGGCGGGTGGATCTGGATGAATCGGGTGCAGCGTCCGTTCATGGAACAAAAAAATTGTGGGGGAGCCCGGCATCGGAATTGCGCGAAGATTTATTCGGAGCCACCCGGACCAGCAGAGAAAAGTGGCTGGAACGGCAGGTGGCATCACTCTGCTCTGGTGCGGACCTGGATTCGTTCAGAATCACCGGACTGGATCCGATTCAAAATCCACTCCAGCTGGAATATTTCTTCAATACAAAAACCTTTGCTGTCCCGCGTTCCGAACGCATGGTCTTTCGTCCCGGGTCAATCGCCTCGTTTGACTATCCCGATTTGTTTCGGTCGGCGCGCCGGGAATATCCTATCCGGTTTCAGTTTGGCATGCTGAGAGACGTGAATATTGTCATGAATCTGCCCGACAGTTGGAACCCGGAAACCCCCTCCTATCATGATTCGGTGGCCAGTGAATTCGGAAAAGCCTCCTGGGAGTGGGAAACCGCCGGAACGCAATTTCACACGCATGCCCGGTATTTAATGAACGATGAGGAGATCCCGCCTGCGAAATATGATGCCTTCCGGGAGTTCCTGGACCAGGTACGATATCATGACTTACAGGAAGTCCTGCTGCGAAAGGAAGAACGGCCGGTCGCAGATGCCCAGCCGAACTGATCGGATATCTTCTCATTTGCTTCTGTTTCTCAGAGCATATAATTTAAAGACGGAGTCAGTTGGTGAATCGAAAAGAGGATTTGGGATTTATGGAGCAGAGACGGTTTCGTGAGATCCTGGAAAAACTTCATCGTGAACTCCACGACACGACTTCTGTCGATGAAAAGACCAAGCAACTGCTCCAGGAAGTGGAGTCTGATATCCAGTATATCCTGCATGAATCCGAAGGCGGGGAGACCAGGGCCCATCATACGCTGAATGATCGGTTGAAACAGGCAGTGGGAAGGCTGGAGACCACAAATCCCGATTTAACCGAAACCATGCGACGAGTAATGAACACCTTGAGTAATATGGGTATTTAGGGAAGGGAGAGGATATTTAACATCCCCTTGACCAAAGCGGGTTAGAGCAGAGAGAGTACAGATTCTCCCGTGGCACCCTCTGCTCGTTCCTGGTGGAGTTTAGGACACTCTTAGATCCGGACGATCTATTCATGACACCCGGATTGGTGAACGGAATTTTCACAAAAATTTGTAGGGTATTGAAGGAGGTCTCTCATGGTGAAAAAAGGAGTTGTGAGCCTTTTGCTCACGGTCATTCCGGTCTGCCTGTTCGGCCAG
>DATFLS010000060.1:0-3592 GCA_035267465.1 bacterium | reverse complement strand
AGCGATGATAAATCGTATATCGATATGCCGGATATCATCCCCTTAACCTTTTTTGATGTCAGATACTTCGACCTTGGGATCCGGATCGATTTCTAAAAAAAAGAGACATTCGCTACAAATAATATTCTGTACTCTATATCGGAGGATGTGTCATGAGAAGGAACAAGTCATTCTGGATATTCAAATTTCTCCTGATGGGCATGTTTGTAATCCCTGTCCTGGTGTATTCATACAACCAGAAAGATATCAACGTCGGACGATATCAGACCTTTGTTACTGATTTCACCGGGATGGGACAGCCTCCCTGTTGGGATTGTCTTGGAAATTATTACTATGATGGATTTTATAATAACCTGATCGGTTACTCCGGCTGGTGGGTCGGTGTCCGGAATTGGGAAGACGCCGGTGGTGATAATCACTCCATTAAGATAACCGGAGCCCCCCATGGCGGGGGACAAACCCCTGAATCCTGGGTGGTGCCGGACGAAAATGGGTATCCGATGCGAAAGTACCTCGCCTACGAAGCTCCGACTGTTGAAGTGGACGGCCTGACGGTGAGCCGCCGATTCCCCCTGGACGAATGGGATGAAGTAAATCCGGATGCTATTCCCGGTACGGCTGATATGATGGTGGAATCCACAATCAATACAGATATGGGCCTCACTCTTCACCAACGAGTGTTAGCCTGGAGTGCATCTCAATACGACGATTTCGCTGTCTATGATTGGACGTTCGTTAACACCGGTAATACGGACGCTGATCCGGAGCAGGAGCTGCCCTCACAGACCCTGGAAGACCTGTATATCCTGCGATCAACCGAATGGAGTTTTGGTCATTGGGGCCATATGTACGGCATTACCGACTGGGAGCGGTATAACTGGCACAGTGCCTATGGCGAGCGACCTGATGATTCTCTGCGGATGGTCTACGCATACAGTGCCCGAACTGAAGCGTCATCCTATGACAATTTTGGGGATCCGGAGGTCGAAACCGGATTTATTGCACAGCCATGGTATATCGGAGAAGTCTATCTGCACGCACCAAAGTCCGTTGATGATCCCGTAGATGATCCCACCCAACCCCAGATGACCAGCGTGTACAGTTCCGAGGAGCAATGGATTAAAAAGGATCTGCCGTCACTCACTCAGGAAGACCGCAATCATATCTATAATATCATGGAGGAGGGATTTTCCACTGCTTTTACCTTTTACCAGCATGGAAGTGGTTTGCCTTCCATGGATGGCAGTGTGATCCAACAGACTTCTCAAGGCGAGCCGACTCATCATTATAAACGGATGGATGAGATGGATACCAGATGGAATGCGGATATTGACTGGATTGAACGCCGGCAGGATATGATGGATTACACCTCTTTCGGCCCGTATACCTTGCCCCATGGGGATACCTTACGCTTCGTATTTGCCCAGGTCGCCGGCAGTATCAGCCCGCAGAAGGGGATGGAAGTGGGGAGAAAGTGGCGGGAAGGCACCGCTGGTGAAACCTGGCCCACCAAAGATTCTTTGCAGATCGCCACGGAGTTAGTGGATCAGTATCCGGCTTTCGCCAGGTATCCCAATGATATCGCACCTAATTTGAACGATATGGCGAAAGACCTGTGGGTAACAACCAGCAAAGATTCACTCTTCCGGAACGCATCGAATGCAAAATCTCTGATCGAACAAAATTATAATGTGCCTGTGCCACCACCACCACCTTCGGTGGGTATCACCTCCCAGGGCCGGCAAATATTGATTGAATGGAGTGACCCAGCTCCCGGAAAGGTGGATCACTACAAAATTTACCGGGCATTGGGAAATTATTATCCCCGGCTGGACATCGAACGCGGTCAGTTGATCGGGAGCTGGGAAGCGATTGCGACCGTCGGGAGTAATGTGACACAGTATGAAGATCAGGTGGAAAATGACAACGGGCCATCGCGCGGACAGGACTACTACTATTATGTTGCAGCCGTGGATGCCCAGGGGAATGAAAGTGCCAGGTATCTGAATCGGACAACTCAACCCGCCTCTCTGTTGCGCGAGCCGGCAGATGATCTCTCAAATATTCGGGTGGTACCCAATCCGTATCATGCGAAGGCCAGAGATTTCCTCTACCAGGGAGCGGAGGCAAAGATTAACTTTTTTAACCTCCCGCCGGTCTGCACAATAAAGATTTATAACGAGACCGGAGACCTAATCAAAACCATTGAGCATACCAATCGCTCCGGAGACGAAGCCTGGGCAAATCCCGCAGGTGAATCGACGCACAAATATATGCGGACTGAATCTGGTCAAATTCCGGTATCCGGAATCTATATCGCTCATATAGAGACTCCGGAGGGAAAAAGCACCAATGTAAAATTTATCATAATTCGATGAAACAGAGTGGGGTCAATCATGAAATTGAGAAAATTTGCACACATCATCTTGCTCTTGACGTTTATCTGCTGGCATCCTTCCCCCTCTTCCGGGGCGTTAAAAAAGCTCGGCCAGACCGGACTGAAATTTCTGGATGTGGGTATGGGAGCCCGGCCTGCTGCTATGGGCGAAGCATATGCCCTCCTTGGAGATGACGCGAATGCCATGTTCTATAATCCTGCAGGGATTGTGAAGATGCGGTCAACAGTCGATCTGACCGTCACTCACACTGCCTGGATTGCCGATATCACCTATAATGCCGCTGCGCTTGTGCTGAACATGGAGGAATGGGGGAATTTTGGATTGAGTGCTATTTCACCCGATTATGGGACAATTGTTGGCACTCAGATTGCCGATAACAATCAAGGCTATGTGGAAACCGGAAACATAGATGCCGGGGCCTTCGCGCTGGGGCTGGCTTATGCCAGGCAGCTCACCAATAAATTTACCATCGGTGCTCATTTTAAGTATGCGAGCCAGAATTTAGGTGCCGTTCAGCTGGAAGAAGGCGGGGAGAGGGTAGAGAATACCGTCTCGGGATTGGCGTATGATCTTGGCACCATGTTTTATCCCCGCTTCAGCGGATGGGAAAGTTTCGGCTTCGGCATGTCCATTAAAAATTTCTCCTCACAATTCAAATACGCCGAAACCCCATTCCAGCTTCCACTCACATTCTCTCTTGGCTTCGCCGGAAATCTGCTTGAGTTAATCGGAGTCGCTCCGGAAGTTCAAGCCTTGAATTTTGAGGTGGATGCCCTGCATCCCCGGGATTACACGGAACGATTGCATGTCGGAGCGGAGTATTCCTGGAAAAATATGGTTTCACTGCGATCGGGTTACAAATTCAATTATGATGAAGAAGGGTTGTCCTTCGGAATTGGATTGAATGTCTATGGCATTGGGGTGGATTATGCATACAGCGATTTCGGAACCTTCAATTTTGTCAATCGCATTTCCGTCAGCATGGCATATTAACGGGGTACAAGCACAATAGCTTTTAAACCAAGTGACAGGAGAATAATGAGCATGAAACGGAAGCCTACCTATTTATTGATTGCTCTTCTTATCGTCTCCATCTTCGGATGCCAGAAGGAAGAACCCACTAATCCGTTTGTCGGAGGTACGAACGTTGTGATCACTGATATTTCTCCGGATACATTGTATGGTGGGAGAAC
>DATFLS010000059.1:0-2944 GCA_035267465.1 bacterium | reverse complement strand
CGGAAAAACCTACCAGCCGGTGGTGTATGAGGGCGCAGGCCACGGATTTATGCGCTCCGGCGAAGGTGCGCCTCAGGACGATCCCAACCGGCAGGCCCGGGACGAAGCCTGGCAGCGCTGGATGAACATTCTGGGCGAAATCTGAACACCACGCTAATCTTCCCATTCGATCGTTGAGTTGACTCTCCTATTAGCCCTGGGTTTCAGCCCGGGGCTAATTGAACATCATCCTTTGGGATAAGTAAAATACCATGTGATCGACCCTCAGTAATATCTATTTAACAGAAAAGTAGCCATATTTTCTATAGTTCTTCTATCTGCGTTCATCCTCTTTTTCTGTGCCAATCTGTGTGCTATTTCTAATTAACCACTCAGGAAAAGGCAGCGAACACTTTTCGTATTTCATTTCCCTGATCTCTGTGTAAATTTGAACAAATTGCTACGAATACAAACGGAACGAGCTTACCGGAGATTATGCCCGTCGAATTCATCAACCTTGTCATTCTGCTGGCCGCGGCCCAGGGCATCTTTCTGGCGGCCCTTATTTTCCATAAACACAGAGCACTCTTCGCGAACCGTTTTCTGGGCATGCTGATCTTGTTATATTCTTTGATATTGCTTCATCTGCTTTTCACAGAACTGAATTATTACCAAACCTATAATATCATCCCGGCCGTCATCGGAATCGCATTCTTCATGATTCCACTCCACTATCTGTATGCGAAATATCTGGTGCGGAATGCTCTCTCTTTTCAGAAGTCCGACTGGTGGCATTTTCTGCCCGTGCTTCTCTGGGAACTTTCCTGGGGCATCATCCTGCTGTCCGGTAAGAACACTCGAACGGTGAGGGAGGTATTCATCGGTAGCGAGGGCGCCAGGCATGGCGCAGTCATTTTTAACTGGGTGATCCTCGTTCAGACAGTGGTGTACATGACCGCCACTATCCGGTTGCTGAACCGGTATGCGAGGGAAATCAAGGACGTCTTCTCTTCCATTGGAAAAATCAGGCTGGACTGGCTCCGATACATGACCTACACAGCGCTGGGATTAGTTGCCGTATTTCTCCTGGAAAACCTGTTACTCATTGCAGGGATCAACCTCTCCGGTGATTTTAATCTCTCCTCGCTGCTGGTTGCCATCTACGTGTATACTATCGGATACCTGGGACTACTGAAATCGGAAGTCTTCACTGTCCCGGCCGTGGCAGGCTCACTCCGGCAGCTACCGGAATTGCGCACAGTTCATCGGCAGACTCCGGGCGAGGGCGCCAACATTGCAGAAAAATACGAGAAGTCCGGACTGACTGCCGACAGAGCCAGGAAGTATCAGACCCGCCTCCTGACCCTGATGGAGGAACAGCAGCCCTTCACAGATCCTGATCTCACGCTGAACCGGCTGGCAGAGCTGCTCGCGATTTCACCGCATAACCTGTCGGAAGTGATTAACACCCGTCTGCACCAGAATTTCTTTGACTTTGTGAACGGGTACCGTCTGGAACAGGCCAAGCGGGATCTGGCCGACCCGGACAAAACCCATCTCAAGATCCTGGCTATCGCCTATGATGCCGGGTTTAATTCCAAATCCTCATTTTACTCCCTCTTTAAAAAACACATCGGAATGACGCCATCCGAATTTCGCGGGGAAGCGTCGGAATAACGCAAGTCCAATCCGGCTGGATTGAACACCAACTTCACACCCTAAAAGTCCAATCCCATCGGCACGGGCGACAGCTATCTGAGAGGGTTCTATATTGTCGCCGGGAGAAATGGTTCTACCATTCAGAAGGAGGTCAGCCGATATGAAGTGCAACGGTATTAAATTTATTTTGCTTCAGCTGCTGGGGATGGTGTTCATCACTTCGATTCATGCCCAAACCCCAACCGGCGCCATCCGCGGCGAGGTAACGGACGCCGATACCGGAACGCCCCTAATTGGCACCAATGTGATAATTCTGGATACAGAGATGGGAAGCGCCACTGATGAGTCGGGCCGATACCTGATAACCAACGTCCCGGTGGGCAGTTACAGCCTCGCCTTCCGCTATATCGGGTACGAGCCCTTGGTGAAAACAGATGCGATTGTGAAGCCGGTCCGCAACACGGTGGTGGACGCGGAGTTACAACCTTCGTCATTATCCTCGGAATCCGTCACGGTGACCGCCGGCTATTTCTCCCGGGCGGAGGAGGAACCGACCAGCACCATCAGCTTTTCCAATGAAGAAGTACGGCGGGCGCCCGGATCGGGTGGAGACGTCAGCCGGATTCTGATGTCCCTGCCCAGTGTGGCCAAGGTGAACGACCAGTCCAACCAGCTGATCGTGCGGGGCGGGAATCCTATGGAAAATGCCTTTTTCATCGATAATATCGAAATCCCCAACATCAACCATTTTCCGGAGGCAGCTTCTACCGGTGGTCCGATTGGCATGGTAAACGTGGACTTTATCGAGGATGTCACTTTTTTTACCGGTGGCTTCCCGGCCCGGTTCGGGGATAAACTCTCTGCCGTCATGGACCTGGACTTCCGGGAGGGCAATCGTGAGGAGTTTGATGGACAGCTGGATCTGAATTTTGCAGGATTCGGGGGTGTGGCGGAGGGACCACTGTTCGGTGAGAAGGGATCCGCACTCTTCTCGATCCGCCGCAGTTATCTGGATCTGGTGGTGCAAACCTTAGATGTAGGTTCCACGGTTGCTCCCAGCTACGGCGATGTTCAGGGGAAAGTGACCTACGAGCTGACCCCGCAGCACAGGATCTCCCTGCTTGGATTGTTCGGAGATGATCATAATGCGCCGGACCGGGAGACCGGCCGGGAGAATAAAATGACCCACTACGGCAACCAGGATATCTATCAGGGAACCGGCGGTGTCAACTGGCGGGCGCTGTGGAATCGACATGGTTACTCCAACACCGCACTAAGCTATACATCGGAGACTTTCCGGGAGGAC
>DATFLS010000058.1:0-5454 GCA_035267465.1 bacterium | reverse complement strand
CGATAATCACAAATCGTTCGAACCACATGCCGATATTAATAAAAATACTGGCGATGAACACCAGGGTGATATTCCGCCGGAACTTCGGAATCCAGAACAGCTGGGAGATCCCCACGTTGCAGCCGATCATCAGCCAGAATGCCCAGGCATAGGGACCGAACGCCCGGTTGGCGAACACGAACCGCTCGAACTCATTCCCGGAATACCAGGACACGAAGACCTCGCTGAGATACGACAACGCCACAATACTGCCGGTGACCAGCACGATCTTGCCCATTTTTTCGATGTGATCAACGGTAATGTACTCCTCGTAGCGAAGCACCTTCCTGGCGATAATCATTAACGTTAAAACCATGGCAAATCCGGAGAACACCGCACCCGCCACGAAATAGGTCGGAAAGATAGTAGAGTGCCAGCCGGGGATCACCGAAGTGGCGAAATCCATGCTGACGATGGAGTGCACCGACAGCACCAGCGGCGTGGCCAGCGCCGCCAGCAGCAGGTAGACGGTTTCGTAGCGAGACCAGTTCCTGGTGGAACCGATCCAGCCCAGGCTGAACAGCCGGTAGAAGAAGCGCTTCACCTTTGATTTGGTGCGATCCCGCAACGTTGCCAGATCCGGGATCAGACCGATATACCAGAACACCAGCGAAATGCTAAAATAGGTGCTGATAGCGAAAAAATCCCACAACAGCGGCGACCGGAAGTTCACCCATAACGGACCGCGAAAATTGGGATACGGGATCACCCAGAAGAATTTCCAGGGCCGCCCCATGTGAATCAGCGGAAAGATCCCGGCACAGATCACCGCAAATATGGTCATCGCTTCCGCCGACCGGTTTATGGACGTCCGCCACTTCTGCCGGAACAGAAACAGGATGGCCGAAATCAGCGTCCCGGCGTGCCCGATGCCCACCCAGAACACGAAATTAGTGATATCGAAGCCCCACCCGACTGTCTTGTTTAATCCCCAGGTGCCGATGCCCGTCATGATCTGATAAGTGACTGCCGCCACACCGATAATGAGTACGATGAACGAAATCAGGAATGCCGCCCACCAGAGCGGCGTGGCGTTCTCCTCCAGCGGCCGGGCCACGTCTTCGGTAACGTCACCCAGGCTCTTCTCGCCGGCGATAATCGGTTTCCGCAAAATTGAAAAGCGTTTATGCATGATTCGATTCCTCCGGCTGGTCCGGTCGATTGCGAATTTTGGCCAGATAGCCCACCGTGGGCCGGAAATTCCATTCCTCCAGCATCCGGTAGTGCCGGGAATTCTGGATGGTTTTGGCAATTTCGCTCTCCGGGTCGTTCGTATCACCGAACACAATGGCGTCGGTGGGACAGGACTGCTGGCAGGCCAGTTGAATGTCACCATCCTGCAGATCCCGACCCTCTCGCCGGGCTTCGTTTTTGGCTTCGGCAATCCGCTGTACGCACAGCGAACACTTCTCCATCACCCCCCGGCTCCGGACGGTGACATCGGGATTCAACACCAGCTGCTGCCGCTCGTCACCATGATTATATTTAAACCAGTTGAACCGCCGGACCTTGTACGGGCAATTATTGGCACAGTACCGGGTGCCCACGCACCGGTTATAGATCTGCTGGTTAATCCCCTCCTCACTGTGGACCGTCGCCAGCACCGGGCACACCGGCTCGCAGGGCGCATGATCGCAGTGCTGGCACATCACCGGCTGATAGGCCGTTTCCGGCTCCGCCGGATCGCCGGAGTAATACCGGTCAATCCGGATCCAGTGCATCTCCCGCCGGCGGCGCACTTCATCCCTGCCCACCACTGGCACATTATTTTCCGCCTGACAGCCGATCACGCAGGCGGAACAGCCGATGCACTTATTCAAATCGATGGCCATGCCCCAGTGCCGGCCCTCGTAGACGAAATCGTTGGGCCACAGCTGCAGCGGCTCCTCCACCGGCGGGTTCCCGGCAGCCGGATCGTCCCGGTACGAATCCAGCGAGGCTTCCCGGATCATCTCCCGGGCATGTCCGCCCAACCGGTCAGGAATGGTGATGGTTTGATGGGTCTGAGTCCGGGCCAGGTCTGCATGTTCTCCGGTGGGTTCTATCCTCACTTCCGTCTCACCTGCCGTATATACGTTCCGGACCTGCATGCAGGGGAATGCATTCACTCCGATAGTCTGCCCCGGCTGCACGGTCGGCTTCCCCTCAATCCACCGGGGAGCGATATCGTGAAACCGGTCCGTACCCTGCCGTCCGTAGCCCAATGCCACCGAGATAATGCAATCGTGCTGACCCGGCTGCACCAGCACCGGCAGTTCAATGGTGGCACCCGAGGTCGTTAACCGGATAATATCTCCATCCTCCAATTGATGCTCCCCGGCCAGTGCCGGAGACACACTCGCATAATTATCCCAGGTGACCTTGGTGACCGGATCCGGCAGCTCCTGCAGCCAGGGATTCTGGGCATGCCGCCCGTCCCGCATGGCGATGGATTCGTACAATTCCAATGATAACTCCGGTTCCGGCTCTGCGACAGGTATCATCTCAAGCGATTGATACTGAAACTCCTGCACTGATTTTAGCTGTGGCCGGAGGATCGTAAAGCCGTCGTGAACAGCATAATCCCAAAATTCCTGAAAGGGCACCTCCCCCGTCCGCCGGGGGTACACAAATTCTTCCCAGCAGGATTGGAGCAGCTGGTAATCGTCAGCGGACTGACCGGACCACTGCGCCAGGCACCGCCTCAGAGTCCGGGCATTATTTAGAGAAGGAATGGTCGGTTGGGTGATGCTGATGGCGCCTTCCCCGGGCATGGAATCATCCCAGATCTCCAGGTAGTGCGGCTCCGGCATGATATAATCAGCGAAGGTCGTGGTTTCATTCTGGTGGGATGCGAATACAATGAAATTCTCGACATGTTTCAACGCTTCGGTAAATTCCACAGAGTCCGGCAAATGATAAGCCGGATTGATCCCATGGATGATAAGCGTGCCAACCTCCCCGTTCCGCATCGATTGGAGCAGCTGCCGCACCGCCTGGTCATCACCCCGTCGCTGGTAAGACGGCTGTTCGATATCCAGCGTCTCTCCGTAATTGTCCAGTATCTGGTTAATAAAATTGATGACTTTCTGCACGGGGAGTTCATTGGCATCACTGATCACCAGGCTCCGGCCGCGTGCTTCCCAGAGACGATCCACCAGTTTATCGAAATCGGATTGATCAATGGGAAGACTAACCTCTCCGAATCTCTCCGGACGACCGGTGCGTTCCGCCAGCCGGTTCGCCAGCCGAACAAGAACCGCCCGCATTTCCGCCGGACTTACCCGGAACCGGCGATCCGCGTTACTCCCGGTAAGCGACATCCGGCTCTCGTACTGCACGTGATAAGACATCTCCGGATGATCCGGCTCCGGGCTCCGGTTGCTCCCGTATCCCCGGGCATATTCCACCGGGGAAATCCATGCCCCCAGGAAATCCGCACCGAAACTCAGGATCATGTCCGCCCGGTTGAATCGGTACTTTGGCAGGGCACGAACACCATGTGTTTCCTGATGGGCATCCGGGATGGCCGCACAGGAGACCGGATCGTATTCCACTCGTCCGCCATTCTCAAACCCACTCAGAAAACGATCCATCCAGTGACGGGTGGAGGGACTCATTATCGTTCCGGTGAGGAGATACACACCGGACGACTCTTCTAATATCTCTGTGATATCCCTGTCTATCTGATCCCAGGGAAGGGATTGCCCGCTTCGCATGGGCTGCTGTATTCTTCTGGAGTCGTACAGTTCCAGCACCGAGGCTTGCCCCACCGCACACAGTCCACCCTGTGACAGCGGATGCTCCGGATTGCCCTCCAGCTTGATGGGCCGGCCGTCCCGGTTCTTCACCAGCACACCGCACCGGGCAGTGCATCCGTGACAGGTGGATGCGAACCAGGAGGCTTCCCCGGGCGTCATCTCCTCCGGCTTGATGAGATGCGGAATGGCCTTCTCCACCGGCGCCCGGCTGCACGCCGCCAGCACCGAGCCGGCAATGGCAAAACCGGACGCCTTCAGAAAACCCCGCCGGCTGACATTGCCATCGCCGGCATGCATCGAAGACGGCCGCGGAAACTCCTCCTTCGCCCCCCGGAGCTCCTCGCCGGATTCGTTCAACTCTTCCAATCCCTGGTAGTGGTTACGCTTTTCGTGTTGGGTCATTTGAATAGGTATCCGCTGACTTTGTGATTTCTGAATCTCTTTGATTCAGTGAAAAGGCAGAAGTGAGAAGTGAAAAGCATGTGTTGATTAACCTGATCATCTTCTGGAATTTTCAAGTATTCTGACATTAAGTCTTCAGTCTTTTTATTAATGGCAATTCACCGTCTCTAAATCCGGCTCTACAATGGTATTACTCCTTGAAATTCGTTTCGCATACCTTTGCCGTTTGCCGTCTGCCTTTTGCTTTGAGCACTCTCCTTCAGTCTCTCTTCCAACCAATGGATTATTTATTACTTTCTCCCGATCCCGATAGTCAAACTATAACGCTCCTTCCGTTCGCTCCGCCTGCTTCTCACTTTTCACTTCTGCCTTTTCACTTCTTCCTGTTGCCTTCTTTAATAATGGCACACCCCGCAATCCGTAGATGCATAGGCATCATTAAGCAAACCAGACTTGCGCCCATTGTTCACATCCCGGTGGCAGTTCACGCACCAGCCCATGGAGAGATCCGTGGCCTGCTGCACGCGTTCCATGTTCTGCACCTGGCCGTGGCATTCCTGGCATTCCACCCCGGCGCTCAGGTGACGGCTGTGATTGAATTGCACAAAATCCGGCAGATCGTGCACCCGTGTCCACACTATAGGCTCCCTGGCACCAGTGTACTCCATGGAATCGGGATTGAAGCCCACCGCATCATACAGGTTCCCGATTTCTCCGGACACGACAAGCCGCGGGTCCCGGTCCGCCTCTTCCGCACGCTGATTCTCCACCTGCACGCTGTCCCAGGGTGCCGACACGAACCGGTGACAGTTCATGCAGGTACCGGCGGCCGGTATGCCGGCAGCGCGACTCTTTTCCGCACCGGAATGACAGTACAGGCAATCGATTTCCAGATCGTTACTATGCACCCGGTGCGAGAACTCGATGGGCTGCTCGGGCGCATATCCCTGGTTGTTCCCAATGCGATTGATATTCACGCTGCGCAGGAACACCAGGGTGCCGGCGATCAATAATATCAATCCGGTGACAATCAGGCTCTGCCGCATAAACCGTTTCCCTTATTCTGACTTTTTCAGGAGATATACCATCAGGAGCGAGACCGCCGCCAGTCCGATAAAGACCGCGAAGCCATTCGCATAGCCCGCCGTTCCCTGGATTTCCACGAAATAGCCCATCAGGGGTGGAATCACGAATCCGCCCAACGCACCGACTCCGCCGACCCAGCCGGAACCACCGCCCACGGCTTTTTCGATATATTGAGGTACCAGTTTGA
>DATFLS010000057.1:0-2681 GCA_035267465.1 bacterium | reverse complement strand
ACCGGGCTCCGGGGAGTTACGATCATGAGATGGGCATTGTAGAGGGAGGAAACATGGCGATTCTGGCGGGCGCCGGTCCCATGGGACTCGGAACGATTGATTTTGTACTCCATGCAAAACGCAAGCCGGAACGGGTGGTGGTGACAGATATCGATGACGACCGGCTTAATCGGGCGAGCGACATCTACAGTGTCGAACATGCCAGGGATCAAGGCATCGAACTCCGGTATGTGAATACCAGTGATATTGACAACGCTCCGGAATATCTCACGTCACTCACCGGAGGCGATGGGTACGATGATGTGTTGGTCTTCGCGCCGGTGCGGCCCCTGGTCGAAGAGGCGGATCGGATTCTGGCCAGAGACGGGTGCCTGAATTTCTTTGCCGGCCCAACGGATCCCGAATTCTCGGCGGCATTAAATTTCTATAACGTGCACTACAATCAAACCCATGTCGTCGGAACAAGCGGCGGCAATACGGACGATATGCGCGAATCCCTGGAGCTGATGTCCGAGGGCGTTATTAATCCCGCCCCGATGATCACCCACGTTGGCGGTCTGGATTCGGTTGTGGACACCACCTTACGCCTCCCCGACATTCCCGGTGGCAAGAAGCTCATTTACACCAATATATCGATGCCGCTCACCGCCATCGAGGATTTTGAGGCCAGAGGAGAAGCCGATCCGCTGTTTGGAGATCTGGCGGATATCGTGGAACGCAATAACGGTCTGTGGTGCCTGGAGGCCGAGCAGTATCTGCTGGAGCATGCAAAGTCGATTTAACTTGCTAATTCCCTGGGCTTGCCCCAGGGAGTATTCATTCGGCTGAGAGAAAGTGCTTGACTGAGGAAACATAATATAATATATTTATCTATACCATTTTTACATTTCTTCATCTAAAAACATAATGCCTAAGGGAGAGAGCCGAGGGTAAGACTTTCATTGTTTCACTCAGAATGAAAGCGGTTACATTTTTTCCTATTGAATCGGTTGTTTATATCTTCCTCGATGGTTACAAAGATTTTAGGAGAATGGAAGTAGTCTTTACGGTAGAGTTGTAAGCGATTACATTCTTTGAGAATTTTATGACCTTGTTACGAGATGTCGCCCGGTATGCAGGGGTTTCGACAGCAACAGTCTCGCGGGTGTTAAATTCCCCCGAAAAAGTCAGCGCTCCCACCCGGGCAAAAGTTATTGCAGCGATTTCGAAACTTGGGTATAGGCCCAATCGTGTTGCGCGCAGGTTATCGGGACGGAAAGATGCGGCACGCATGATCAGTTTGATTATTCCTGATATACAGAATCCCTTTTATAGTTTTGTGGCTCGCGGCGTGGAAGACGTAGCCAATCAGAATGATTGTACACTCATTTTAGGCAATGCTGATGGAAATGCTTCAAAAGAAGAGACGTATTTAAATGTGGTGAGAGCAGAATCTGTGGATGGAATCATTGCTCCGCCCATCGATCAGAGCAAGGACTCGATAGTGGTGCGGTTAGTACAGGAGGGTATTCCGGTGGTCTCTATTGATGGCCCGCTGCATCATGTGGAAGTGGATAGTGTCTATGTTGATAATATGAAAGGCTCTGCTGAGGCGGTGCAGTACCTCATTCAGCTAGGACATCATCGCATAGCAATTCTCTGTGGACCATTAAACTATCTGGGTTTTAAAGAACGATTTGGGGGATACAAACAAGCGATGGCAGCGAATCAGATTCCACTAGTGGAGCGCTATCTGAAATTTGGGCAGTCCAGCCAGGAGATGGGCCGAATATTAGCTGAGGAGTTATTGGCTCTGGAAACACCGCCAACGGCCATATTTACCAGCGATAACCTGTTTACGGCGGGCGCAATGGAAGCTATGTATAGCCTTGGATTATCGATCCCAAATGACGTTTCCATTATTGGCTTTGATGATATTCCCGTGATGCGTTCTTACAATCCACCGTTAACCGCCGTCCGCCAGTCTGCGTATAACCTCGGGAATACGGCCGCTGAACTCCTTTTTGAGAGGATTAAGCATCCAGGCAGAAAGTCAGAAAAGATCATATTAGAACCGGAGCTGATTGTTCGGGATTCCTGTGGGTCGGTGCCTGAGAATCATATACATCCAATAAACAGGGATGATGGTGAGAAAAAAAGAAGAGTTTGAGGAATTACACTAACAGGGGGTACCCGGGTAATATCCAGTCCGGGAAGACACTATGTTGCACGTGAGCACAGGGATTTTGGCAATCTAGAATATCTTCCCTATCCCGGCGAGACTTATTTTGTACACAGTCTAAATACAATCAAGGAGGCGTATATGACGAGAAGGATTGCTTGGATCCCCAAATTCTATGGGGAGTATAGGTGGAATAAAAATGGAAAACAAACGACTGAAGGAGGGAAATGAAATGTCCCGAATGAATGGAATTTTTCGGTTTTTCTTGCCTATAATGCTGGTCATTTTGCTTCCGATGACTATAGCATTGGCACAGACGGGGAAAATTGCGGGAACCATCACTGATGCGGAAACTGATGAAGCGCTTCCCGGTGTGAATGTCATAATCGAAGGAACCGATCAAGGTGCGGCAACAGATGAAGACGGCCACTATTTTATCATCAATGTTGATCCGGGCACCTATTCGGTGACGGCTTCGATGATTGGTTATGCGGAAGTAACAAAAACCGGTGTGGTGGTG
>DATFLS010000056.1:0-3840 GCA_035267465.1 bacterium | reverse complement strand
GAATGGGCAGGTGTCGTTTACACCGTTGTCCTTTATCATGTATATCGACATGGTTGTGCTGTTTCCGGAACTGGTGGAAAATGAGTTCGGGGAAATGGTAGGCGGTTCAACCGGCGATCAGTCCGAAATTTATGCGACACTCGAGCAGGAAATCGACCTGATTAATCAGGACGGACTGAGTGAACTGATCACACAGAACCTGGAGGTGGACTCGTCGGACTTCGGGCATTATATCGGTGTGAAGGTTCTCTGTGATACCCTGGTCAAAGTCAGCGGTACGTATGATGTTAACGGAGCGGAATATAGTTTCACGGATTTGGAGATTGCGTCATGGGGCGGGTATAACACCGTACTTCCCGGTGGGCTCGACGTGAGCGATGATAGTACCACCACCTTGCAAATCCTGTTTGATGCGGAGAATGCTTTCCTGCTGGAACGGTGGCGAGATGGTACACATAATGTCCAGGTGGATACGGCCGGAGTGTATGCGGATCTCACTGGCATGCTTATTTTTCCGTATGCAGGCAACGATGCCCCTTCGGTTGAAAAATATCAGATAACCTGGGAGGGCGCATTGGAGAGTAATTACTTTATGGAACTGGTACTTCTCAAGGGCCCGGATGGGAACGTGGCAAATGCCGGCTGGAGAAACATATACCTGAACGGGTTCACGCTGGATGCAGTCTATGGGGCTCATATTGATCCGCACTATTTATATGACGCGCAAATTGCAACGAATGACGATGGGTCTATCAATATTAGTGACGGGTATGTCCCCGACGACGTAATAGACAAGCAGCTGGTGATCCCGGCCTTCCAGCTCCAGGATCACAGTGGGACCTTCATATATGGCAGTGATGCGAACGGGCAGGAAATACCGTATACTGCCCGGCAAATTACTCAATAACGCCTGACTCCTGTGGGGATGGGAAAGCGGATATGTCACGACAACTCTCCTTCATACTCCGTCATATCCGCTTTTCTTCTTATGTAAGCTAATAAATTTATCTTATGCTTCCACTATTTAGTCAAATACTGTTCTCTGATATAGCAGGAAATATTTTCCTTCTACTGGCTGCAGCACTGAAAAATTTTCGACGGATTCTTGTCCTGAGCCGCAGTCATTTACAGAAATCGGCATAAAACCGGAAACTCTCATCAAACTTAGAGAAAAAATAATACGTGTTAAGTTATTGGATTTAAAAGAGATATCCTGTTATCACACTTAAATAAACGCACCTGCACAGCATAAAGGGAATGGTTCTTGCAGTTATTAAAGTGAAAAAATAAACCAGCACCACGATAAAAAGCGGGCACCCTCCTACTCTCCTATCGTTAACTATCAGGCGCCCGCTTTTTTCTTTTCTGCAAAGAACACTCCCGGTGAGTAATCCACCACATGGAAATAGTATGGAGTCAGAGTGCAACTCTTTGATCACAACCTCTCTTTTCGCCGGCAGATCCGCTAGGCCTGTGCCAGCTGTTCCGCGTGTTCGTGGATCTTGCGGAGCGCATTTGCGATATCATCCATATCACGCCTGGGGCCAAGCAGCATCCGCTGGCTAAACCAGACCGCTTCCTGGCAGAGTTGATCATTATCCGGGCAGTGGTTCTGTTCACGGTATTGTTGCAGGCGCTGTTCAGAAAAAAGCCGCTTGAATCCTCTGGAACTCAGGGCTTCCTCGATGAGACCATCTTTGTTCTGCGGTCCGTAACCGCCTGAGCAGGGGATGCCTTCCGCCCGGAGTGCGTCCAGAAATTTCTCCCTGGGAAGATCATGAAAGAAGGCTTTTTTGTACCGGAACGGATAGAGGTGGTACGCGGATCGGGTGGCTCCACGGGTGAGTTTATAAGGCAGAACGCCGGGAATATTTTCGATTTGAGATGTGAGATAGAGCGCGTTTTCCCACCGGCGATCAGCATCTCTCTGAATGCGCTGCATCTGTGACAGCAGGATCCCGGCCTGCATTTCCGTCATCCGGTAATTGGTGCCCCGCATGGGATATGTACTTGTCCGGGGCATGATGCCGTGCGGGCGACCACAGTTATGAAATGCATGGCAGCGGTCCATAATGGCATCGTCTTCACCAAGGATGGCCCCGCCTTCTCCGGATGGCAGATGTTTGGAGTTCTGGAAACTGAAGCAGCCCAGATCGGCCAGGGTGCCGCACTTCTTGCCCTGATATTCCGCCAGCCATGCCTGACAGGCGTCTTCGATGACCACTAGATTATGCTTCTCTGCAATCGCATTAATTTTGTCCATCTCCGCGGGCAGTCCCAGGATGTGCACGGGTAGAATCGCACGGGTCCGGTCGGTGATCCGCTCCTCGATTTTGTCGGGGTTCATGGTGAAGGTTTCGGGATCGGTATCCACGAATACCGGCAGCGCCTTGGTCCAGAAGACGACATTGTAGGTGGCGATGAACGTATACGGCGGAACAAGGACCTCGTCTCCGGCATCGATGCCGAGCACGTGGAGCGCCACCAGCAAGGCGGTGGTTCCGCTGGCCGTGGCCAGACAGCGCTTTGCGCCCATCAAATCTGCATACTGTTCTTCGAAAGTTGAGACCGTCTCTCCCCGGCCCCGGTACCAATCGCCGCTTCGTAAAATATCGAGGATGTCCTCTTCGGCACTGGTATTCCAGACAGGCCAGGAGGGAAAGGGGGCAGTGCGAACGGGCGTGCCCCCCAATACGGCCGGGCTGGTGTTGTTGGCGTGAATGGAAGCGGCCAGCGTCCGCGCAGAGTGCCCGGCCAGAGCGAGCCCGGCCAATCCCAGCGAACTGCGGCGCAGGAAGGTACGCCTGGATAGTGGGTTTGTGTTCATAGCAACTTCTCCTTGAAGGAACGCTCCTTCATTGTTGTTTGCGCAAAATGTTACTGTATGTGGTTTCCTGACCGATATCCCCGGTGGTCTGACACTGAGTGTCCGTCCTTTTATTATATTACCATTTCCGTGAAATGGCAATGGTTAAAGATATCATATTATGAGAGTAATGTGGTATCTTCCCGGTGGATTCACGCACGTTCCCGAAGCCGGGAGCTGATCGTACATATACGGGATATCTCAGCAATGCGGCATCCAAAAAACCCGGCCTGCATGATCCATGGGAAAGCCTGCGTGACATGACAGAGGTTACAGCCGGATAACTCATAAGCACCCGGGGAACGAGTATCCGCGAGAGAAACCCGCATTCCGTGCTTCTTCTGAGAGAAGAATTTATTATATTGAAGGAACAACAGTTACATTACCATATCGATAATCGAGTTTCCAAAAATTTATCTGGCAGGATCTATTATGAGAAGAAGCGTATTTGCCCGAATTAGTATTGTTCTGTTCTGTCTCCTGGTTGCAGTCCAATCAGGTATTCTTGCCGCAGAGATGGGTTCAGCGGGCGGAGGATGGAAAGCAGGAACAGCCCGGGTGGACATCACGCCCGACAGCCCAATGTGGATGGCCGGATACGCCGCCCGCACCAGACCTGCGGAAGGAACCCTGCAGCGTTTGTGGGCCAAAGCGGTTGCCATTGAGGATGCTTCCGGCGAGCGGGGAGTATTGGTAACAACGGATCTGTTGGGATTTCCCCGGAGCGTCTCGGATACCATTCGATCCCGGCTACAGGAGCGCCTCCGGTTATCGCGGGCCCAGATAATTCTCAATAGTTCCCATACTCATTCCGGGCCGGTCCTGCGCGACGGGATGTATCATATCTATCCGGTTGGAGAGGAGGAGATCCGCCGGATAGAACGGTATACAGTGTGGCTGGAAGATCAGATCGGTCGGCTTGTGGAGCGAGCAATTCAACAGCTGGAGCCCGCACAGATCCGGTTCGGAACGGG
>DATFLS010000055.1:0-4230 GCA_035267465.1 bacterium | reverse complement strand
TACCCTTGTTATATGTTATGAGTGAACTGCATATACGCGGATCCTCATAACAGGATTCCAGGCGAATTCCGTCCCCCCCATGGTAATTCACGGTGACCCCTTCCAGATATAACTCGTTGATATCTCTGGCAACGATGCCGTGGCCGCTGTTCTCATTTCCGGATACACGGAGATTCTCCAGTTGTATTCTCCAGAGAACCGTTTCGTCTTCAGCCGTCTCCCCATCCGCCTGAATCAGGATAGCCGGCTGCCCGGTGCTGTCGATGTTTTTAATATGTGTTGCGGTGCCCGATCCCTGTAAAAGAATATCATTCTGGGTGATCAGCAAGGGTTCGGTGATCTCGAATACTCCCGGAGGTAATTGCACCATCCCACCTTCGGGTGGCACTTCATCGATGGCGGCCTGCAGAGATGGATAGAGCCGGGCATCAACCACCGTTTTGGCGCCCGGCAGTCTGGCGTTCTGCCCCTGCAGATTTCCCTGCGTGAACGGATACAACGCCAGTACAAATATGGCAGTGACGAGAGTTCCGAATGTACAACTAAATCGACGCATAACTCCCTCCTTGGAGATGTGATTCTTCCGTTAATGATCCATCGCAGATCTATTCCTGATCACAGACTTCCCGGAAAGTACTCACCTGACAACAACTCAGAACCGTTCCAACAAGACAAGCATTGGGTTATCGGACAGCAGTAAAAATTCTTTCCATCGTCAATTAACAGTTCATCCAGTGAGTTCTTCGCTCATGTTCCATAAGCGAGCCGCGACATCCGAATCATATGATTCTTCAGACGAGGTCGCCGGTTGTTCATTGATAAAATAGTGTCCACTGACACCTTCAACCTCCGGCGAAGTCGCGAGATAAATGCTTGTTTGAGCGCCTTTTTCCGGGCTCTTTGCAAATAAATATAACACGGGCATGATAATTTTACCCAATAAACCAGCGTTTCTCCCGAAATTGCTGGCGATAAATCCCGGATGCAGAGCATTGACGGTGATATTAGTATTTTCCAGGCGGCGGTCGAGTTCATAGGTAAAGAGGATATTCGCCAGTTTGGATTGCCCATACGCACGCATAGGCGAGAATTTTTCTTCACATTGCAAATCATCAAAATTGATCGATGCTCCTCTGTGAGCCTCGGAAGAGACATTGATAACTCTCACCGGCGCACTTTGCCTGATCATATCGAGCAGGAGATTCGTCAACAGAAAATATCCCAGATGATTCAGGGCAAACGTCCGTTCGAGTCCATCCTGAGTTTCCTCCCGTGAAAAGAAAATAGCCCCGGCATTATTAATCAAAACATCGAGCCGGTCATACTGCTCTTTGAATGTCTCAGCCAGCTGATGAATTTCTGCCTGCACTGAAAGGTCGGCGATCAGGTACTCTATCTGTCTATTCCCGGTTTCCTGCCGGATATGTTCAACAGTGAGTTGGCTCTTCCCCTGATTTCTACCAACAAGAACTACGGATGCTCCTCGGCCGGCCAAATCGGTGGCAGTTACTTTCCCGATTCCGGAAGTCGCGCCCGTTATAAGACATCGTTTATCCATCATGTATGGGTCTGAGTTCAGCATACCACTCTCCTTCATCATAGTTTACGGGGTTCAACCAACAACCAGACGGCACAAGTAATCCGACACTCCAATGCAAATATAGTGGTTCCTGTCGAAATTCGGAAGACTCCTTCCCAGGTTCTATGTAATCCAAGGAAGGCGTAAGGCCAACTGACACCGCTGCTGAATAACCCAATTTATAAAGGGCACAACCTCATTTCTACAATGGAAGAAGTTAAGTTGGCGCAGCATTTACAATGAGATGCTGTCAACCGATTCGAAAATAGCCGCAAAAGGGGAATGAAAATAGTACGCCCAGCAGGATTCGAACCTGCGACCTTTGGAACCGGAATCCAACGCTCTATCCAGCTGAGCTATGGGCGCATATCTATGCTTAATATACAATGAACAAGGACAGTTGAAAACATGAAATTGCGAAATTTTACTCAGGTCTTTTTTATTAATTGCAACAAATTTAAATTAGTATCACTATAAAATACATGTGACAATGTAATTACAGAATCAAAGAAACAAGTAATTCAAACTAAGGAGTGAATCGATGCTCATCAAATTAGAACCGATTGAGAGGTTGTACAGTTCTCTGCACGATGTACACGAGAAAGCCAGAACGTTTTTTGGCAGGTCGTTAACCCTGGCTGAGAAAATTTTATACTCTCATTTGGTCGATTTTGGCTCAAGCGAAATCACACGTGGGGAAAGCGACGTGTATTTTGCACCGGACCGTGTTGCAATGCAGGATGCCACCGCTCAGATGGCCCTGCTCCAGTTCATGCTGGCCGGACGGGACGAGGTTGCCGTCCCCACTACGGTTCACTGTGATCACTTAATTCAGGCCTATGAAGGTGCCGGCGAGGATTTGAAACGTGCGTTGTACGAGAATAACGAGGTCTACCAGTTTCTCCAGTCCACTTCGAAGAAATATGGGATCGGTTTCTGGGAACCGGGTGCGGGTATTATTCATCAGGTCGTGCTGGAAAACTATGCTTTCCCAGGCGGCATGATGATCGGCACCGACAGCCATACTCCGAATGCCGGCGGACTTGGAATGATTGCCATTGGAGTAGGAGGCGCAGACGCGGTTGATGTCATGGCAGGCCAGCCCTGGGAACTGCGCATGCCGAAATTAATCGGATTTCGTCTCACGGGTGAGCTCAGCGGGTGGTCATCACCGAAAGACGTGATTCTCAAGGTCGCGGATATATTAACAGTGAAAGGCGGGACCGGGAAAATAATTGAATATTTTGGTCCCGGAACCAAATCCATCAGCTGCACCGGAAAGGGTACGATCACGAATATGGGGGCCGAGGTGGGCGCCACCACTTCCCTGTTCCCCTTTGATGAACGCATGATGCAATACCTGAAAGCCACCGAACGGGAAGCGGTAGCGGATCTGGCAAGTGACTATGCCGAATATCTGCGACCGGATGACGCTGTCGAACGGAATCCGGAGAAGTATTTTGACGAGATTTACGAAATCAATTTGAGTCAATTGGAGCCCCACGTGGTGGGGCCACACACGCCGGACCTGGCACGCCCAATCTCACAACTCGGGCAAGATACTGATAAAAACCAGTATCCTTCAGAAATCAAAGAAGCCTTAATTGGGAGCTGCACCAATTCGTCATATGAAGATCTCACCAGGGCTGCCTCCATTGCCCGACAAGCCGCGGAGCACGGTTTGCGAACAAAATCCGGCTTCTTGGTTACCCCGGGATCCGAACGGGTATACCAGACCATCAAAAGAGATGGCATTCTGGAGGATTTTGAAAAAATCGGCGGCACGGTGCTTGCAAATGCCTGTGGCCCCTGTATCGGTCAGTGGAAACGTGATGATATTGGCGAGGACGAACCGAATACCATCATCACATCATTTAACCGGAATTTCAAGGGACGCAACGATGGCCGGGCTTCGACCCACTCCTTTATAGGAAGCCCCGAAATTGTAGTCGCAATGGCCTTCGGTGGCAATTTACACTTTAATCCGCTCACAGATGAACTGGAAACCGGAAATGGAGCGCCTTTTAAATTCGAACCGCCGATGGGAGAAGAGCTCCCATCCCGGGGATTCGAATCCAAGGATAGTGGTTTTATCCCGCCGGCAGAAGATGGGAAAGATGTGGATGTCATCGTCGATCCCGACAGTGAACGAATCAGTCTGCTGGATCCGTTCCCTCAATGGAACATTCCCGCTGATTTCGAAGATTTAGTGATCCTGGTGAAAGCGCATGGGAAATGCACTACAGACCATGTCTCCCCGGCCGGCAGGTGGCTGAGATTCCGTGGCCATCTGGATAACATCAGTGATAATATGTTCATCGGCGCAGTGAATGCCTTTACCAAGGAAACCGGAACCGGGCTGGATGTCCTCGACAACGAGCACGGTAAATCGTTTTCGGAGATCGCGCGGCACTATAAAGCCGAAGGAACAGGATGGATTGCTGTTGGGGATGAAAACTACGGTGAGGGCAGCAGTCGTGAGCACGCAGCCATGGAACCAAGACATCTCGGTTGCCGGACGATTGTCGCACGCAGTTTTGCCAGAATCGCAGAAACGAATCTGAAGAAACAGGGCATTTTACCCCTCTGGTTTGCGAATAAAGCAGACTACGATAAATTGGAAGAACGGGATCGGATTACCATTCCGGATC
>DATFLS010000054.1:0-6031 GCA_035267465.1 bacterium | reverse complement strand
ATATGCTGGTGGCGATCGAAAAAGAAAGTGGTTCCTCAATATGACGCATAGCAACCCGCTGCAGCCGACCTTACTATCGGATCCCCCTTCCTGCCGGTTTTCGGTTTTGAGCGATTCGGGTTAAGATTGGTCACACTGCGGTAGCCGCAAGGTGGCTGAACTTGGGTCTGTCAGGCTTTGCCATTGGAGGTAGATATACCATCTTGCCGGAACTTCTCCTTGTCTTCGTTAACAATCCACCCTAAACTTAATTATTAAGTAAAGGAAACCACGTCAACACTATGACCACAAAAAAACTACCCGTCGTATTACCAGCAGGAGATGTGGATTTCGTGAAAGCCTCTGCAAAAAAGCATCGGAAGCAGTAGCAAATGAAACAAGATACCGGCTCTCTTTCATACCGCGCAGGTGAACACGGTCGTTAGGTGATATATAGATAACTTTTTCAGGACTATGGTTGATAGCTTCTGAACATCTAATTTGCCCTTGAAAAGGAGAATCTGTTTTGCGTGTTCGTTTTGCCAGCTCCAAGATGATCAGAATAGCGTTATCCGCTTTTGCGGCTCTATCGATTCTTTGGGCGAGCTCTATCAGGGCCGAAGAGAAAGACCAACTGTCATACCCGGAATTGGGGATCACTACTTCCTCCCTTATTATCCATCCGAGCATAGGTTACTGGTGGGGCCGAACAGGACTTCGATTTACCGGGATGTATTTAAACAGGGACCATCACGAGTTCCATCTCAATATCGGCTATGGGTTATATGACTCAGAGAAAGTGCAGCATAGTATCAACCTGTTAACAAGCTGGGTTGCTGGGAGTGATCCAGGTGCAGATTACAGGTATGGGGCAACAGGTATAGCATATAGTCTTAATTACAAGGGGTTCTTTCTTGAACTAGGGCTTGCGCGGCCATGGAGAGATGACCTTGGCAACCTTGCGAATGATCCTGTTGTTCCCTGTGGCTATTGGGGCTATATACATCGCTTTCGGCCGGAGTAATTGATAATCACCGTTTTGAAATAAAGAAACCCGAACCAGTCAATGGACGCGGACGACAACCCGCTGCATGTTTTCAACATTACTCTGGTCAACTGAAACTTTCTGTAGTAGAATTGTTTTCAGACATTTTGGTTGTCGCCGGTCATTTCCACGTTCGATAGCACTCGAAGGCCGTCTATGGCATTATTTCACCACGGGAAACGCCGAGACCCGGAGCCGGGCACATCCCATGGGAATCAGCATCACTTCCTCTGTGGGTTCAGTCGACTCGACCGGACTCTGCGGGATCTCCCCGATCAACCCGTTTTCTTCCAGCCGCCACCCGGGAATCCGTTTTGCCCTGGCAGTGATTTCGATGGGACTGTTCTCCACGTCAAACGGTTGTTCGGCCAGGGTTTCTGATTTTTTTGTGACTTCGAAATTGGCGCCTGGATCCTGTGCATCAATAACCAACCCATAATTCCAGGGACTGGCCGGGAACACCTGGTAAGCCGGCCATTCTTCCGTGCCGCCATACTGCTCCCATTGCTCCCGGACTTTCAAGGAATAAGTGAGTGGTCCACGCATTACCGAGACCGCATCTTTGTTCTTGTCCCACCGTTTCACCGAAATCTTCATCGGAAATTCCAGAGTCACTTCATCGCCATTCTGCCATTCCCGGTGTATCCGGATCCATGATTCACCCGGTACTGGCTGGTCGATCCGGTTTCCGTTCACCCTGACCACCGGAGTATCAGTCCACCCGGGAATCCGGAGCACCAGTGGAAATTCGGTTGGCTGATCCATGGAAAGATGGATTTCCACTCGGTCATCGAACGGATAGTTGGTCTGCTCATTCAGGGTGACGTCTGTTCCGGATCCGACTGTTGCTGTCACTTTTGAGTCGGCATAAAACACTGCTGCTATACCGTTCCCCCGGGTGGCCATCCAGAGACGTTCCGCATAATAGGGCCAGCCGTGGGACACGTTATGCTGGCAGCACCGATAGCGCCAGGGACTATAACCCAGCATATTCCCGCCGTTCTGCAGCATGGGCGCCTTATTTGCCGTATCCAGCTGCACCATGTTGGGAGCGGTTAAATAGTGCAACCCTTTCAGATCCGGTGTCATGGCGGCTGGCAGTGAGTTAAATGCCACTTCCTCCGTCCGATCCGCCCAGATCGGATCCCCGGTGATCGCCGCCATGGTTTCGTGACTGAACATCATTTCCACCATGGAACAGGTTTCGGCCGCCTGCCGCGGTCCGGTGTGGCCTTCTCTGGCATTTTCGTCCGCCCCGAACATGCCGCCGGGAACCTGGCCGTACCTGTCCATCACGGTGTTGTAATTCCGAATGGTCGCATCAAGGTAACGCTCATCACCGAACACCGAATAAAACAGGGCCGGCTCATCATAAGCCTGGGAAATATTCACCCCGTGCCAGGTTGGAATCCCATCATCCCAGTCAGCCGTTTGATCGTGATTTACATACGCCAGATCAAGCAGCCATTGTTCCCCGGTATGTTTATACAGCCAGAGAATATGATCCAGGTTATCGCCGCCCCGCCAGCGCTGCCAGGTACCCATAAGGAAGAGATCCAGCGGGACCGTGGTCTGCCATTGGAAGTAATCCCGCATGTGTTCGATGACCCGTTCGTCGCCGGTGCGTTCATAATATGTCCGCAGAACATACAACATGACCATATTCGGCCAGATATCATGGGCAGTGGTGTGTGATACTTGTGCGGTCTCCCAGTTCGCTCTGGGTCCGAAGAATCCGCTCTCCGCCTGATTCTGCAAAACGCCGGCTATCCATTTCTCCGCTTCCCGAATAATCCGATCATCCTCCAGGATATATCCGAGACTGGTGAATCCTTTCAGCCAGTATGGCACTTCTTCCCATCCATGCTCGCCGCGGCCGTCCGGACTGGTCCAGGCATTATTCTCGAGCGTACACCACCGGCTTAATTCCGTGAGATGCCCGGTAAAGCCATCGGCCATCAACTTTAGTTGCGACCGCACCCATCCGCGCGGTTCGATGGTTCCGACAGGCAGCTTGATGAGCTGTTCGGGGACCATAGGATCCCGGGCTGAAACGTAGAAATCGTTTTGTTCATCGATTTTTAACGTACCTTGAATGATGATCTTATCACTCTCACCGGGTGCGGCGAGTAGATTCCCAGGGTAATCGGTGCATACTATTACGATTGACAGGATCCCGGCAATAATTATTGCAAATCTACTTCTCACCTCAAATTCTCCTCTCGATTATATCACTCACGGGTCTTATGTATTCTCAATGTGGGGCAATTCGATGTTCCGGGGAAGATATTGCTCCTCCAATTCCCGGGTGGCCGACCGCACAATAACCCGATCCTCAATCCAGTGATCCCTGTACCAGGTGGTGGGTCTATACGGATCCTGCAATGCTTCCATCTTTTTGTTCATCTCAGTCTTCAGGTGAGTGTAAGTTTCACGAAAATCCGGATTGTTCACCAGGTTTGTCATCTGGTAGGGATCATTGATGTTATCAAATAAATATTCCGAATCATCCGCTAACATATGTGCATAGGTGAATTGTTCCGTCCGGACAGCCCGGCACTCATCGCCATCATACCATTGAAAAGTGTGTCCCATTCCCTGCATGAAGGCAGATCCAGAGTCAACTCCAGACTCGCCCAACGCCGCGTGACTAAAATTATGTCCTTCCATGGATTCCGGCACCTCCAGGTTCATCAGGCATAACAGGGTCGGCGCGATATCAGGGGTATTCAGACAGGCGGTATTCTGTCCAGGGGGAATTTTCTCCGGCCATCGTACCAGAAACGGAACCCGTACAGCTTCCTCGTAAAAGATCTTCTTGGCAATTCGTCCATGGGATCCAAACATTTCCCCGTGGTCAGACGTGAATACAAACATCGTATTTTCCGCAAGGCCGAGATCATCCAGAGCGGATAATACCCTTTCCAATTCCCAATCCATGCTCGATGTTTGTGCGGCATATCCCTGCCGATACTGAAATCTGTTGGGCTTCCAGCTGTTCATCCACCATTCCGCACCACGTCTATCCGACCAATATAACGCATGTCCGTCCGCATAATTCGGCGGATCAGGAAAATGTTTATCCCGGAATAGTTGATTAAATGTCTCCGGAGAATTATCCCAGGTCCAGGGATCATGCGGCGGGCCATAGGAAATAAACAGGGCGAACGGATCCTCCGCTTCTCCATACTGTTTCATTAACTCGATGGCCATATCCGTCTGGGTGTGCGGTTCGTAGCCTTCGATCTCGATCCGGTTGAAGGTATCTCTGTAGTAAAATCCTTCATAATACAGATGATGAAAATTATGGGCAGCCCAATTGCCATCAAAGCCGAGCCGGTATGCACCGGGCGGACAAAATTGCTGAGGCGGTGAGTGATCTTTGCCAAACAGATGCCATTTGCCGATGTAGGCTGTTTGATATCCGTTATCGGTCAGGACATGTCCCAGGGCATCCGGATCCGGCATGACCCGTAATTCATTGATGACCATCCCTGTACTGCTGGGATATTTTCCGGTGAACAGGCTTGCTCTGAACGGACAACACATCGGGCTCCCGGAGACAGCATTTCTGAAGTCCATCGATTCACGGGCGAGCTGGTCCAGATTCGGCGTATAGGGGGAAGGATCATCGGCGTATCGGCCGGCGTACCCACAGGATTGGAGCCGGAGTTGATCAACCAGAAAAAAGACCAAATTCGGTGGTTGCGATGGCCTTGTCCGCCCGGAACATCCGGTGAAAAAACTGGTGCCCATGGAGAACCCAACCATCGAAGAAGCACTCAGCTTCATGAATTCCCTTCGACTCATACCAGGGTTTCGTTTTATTCCCATTACCTTTACCCTTCCTGGTTATTGTCCGTTAAGGTATCCCACTCAGTCACACCGACACGCTCAGCCCAGGCATTGTAACCGGCTTTCAACTCGTTCACTTTCTCCGGATATTCGTTCGCGAGATTGTTCATCTCGGTCCGATCATCTGCCAGATTATATAACTCCCAGGGACCTTCCCGAAATCTGCCACGCCAGACCAGTTTCCAATGGCCCTTGCGGAAAGCACGATTCCCCTCATGTTCCCAGCCCATGGTTTGGTGTCCTGTTCTGCTGCCGGTTCTGAAGATAGGGACCAGACTTTTCCCTTCAGGTGGCGTAATGGTATTTCCATGGAAGAACTCCGGATACTCCAGCCCGGCGATCTCCAGCAGTGTGGGCATTACATCAATCACATGGGACATCTCATGGGAGATTCCCCTATATTCCAGCCCATCCGGCCAGTGCACAATCCCCGGCGTAGCAATTCCGCCTTCATGTACCCAGCGCTTAAAGAGGCGAAACGGCGTATTGCTCACCTGCGCCCAGGGAAGCCCGTATGCCAGCCTGCATTTTCGCGCACCTGGCCTCACGCCATCCGGATTCCGCTCATTAATCCAATCCTCGGCGCATCCGCCATTGTCGGAAAGAAATATGATGAGAGTATTTTCCAGCTCATTTCTGGCTCTCAAAGTCTCGAGCAGGCGACCGATATTTTGATCCATCCGGTCGATTTGTGCCGCATAGGCGGCCATTTTCATTTCCCAGAGATTTTTTTCCTTCTCATCCTGCCAGGCAGGAACCGGTTCGTGCCATCCTTCCGCGCCGGGATTCCGGGGAGGGAGCCGCCAGTCTGGCTCGATTATTCCACGCGTTTTCTGGCGATCATACCTCTGTCGCCGGATCACATCCCATCCTTGTTTATATATCTCTCCATACTTTTCCATATCCTCCCGGAAAGCCTGCAGGGGAAAATGGGGTGCGTTATAGGCGAGATACAGAAAATACGGCTTCCTACCCTGGGCGTTATTGATAAACCGGATTGCGTAATCCGTGTAGGCATCAGTGGAGTACCAATTGTCTCCCTCCGGTTCGATTGGTTCCTCATCCAGATACAGTTGATTGGTGGGATAAAAATAGCTGTCTACATACGAGTGCTCACCATAGAACCGATCAAACCCTCTGCGGGTCGGCCAG
>DATFLS010000053.1:0-5172 GCA_035267465.1 bacterium | reverse complement strand
AAAAGTCCTTTCAGCGAAAAGATTTCGGCCGGATTCACCTGTTCGGTCAGGATGCCTTCCAGGACTTGCCGGAGGCGTATACTGTGTTGAGCACGTTTGGCCAGGATATCGAGATACCACGGATAGTTGATCCACTTTTGTGCCTGAATATATCCCTGGTATGTCGATTGTAATTCCCGGAGCCGGGTCGGATACTGTTTCAGGGCAGCGGGGTCCTTCGTGGAGAGGACACCATCAAGGGATTGCGCGGCCAGTTCGGCAGTCTCCATGGCCTTTCCTATGCCCTCCCCGGTGAGCGGAAAGGTGGCGCCCAGGGTTTCGCCGATGGCCACGACACTGTTTTTGTAAACAGGGGTGTGCAGCCCCATCAATCCCCACCGAAGCCTTGCGCCTTTGATCGGTGTGATATGTCCGGCCCCTGCATACAGATTCCGGGCGGGTTCGAAGTGTTCGGTGAAACTCTGCAGGGCGTCCCGCAGGTTCAGACCCGGATTGCCGCCTTCCCGGTACAACACCCCGCATCCCGCGTTGTAGGTGTTCCCGGACATGGGGAAGATCCAGGCGTACCCCGGAAGGACAGACCGATCCAGGGAAATAATAATGTCCTCAACCCGATAGTCGGACTCCAGATATTGCCTGGCCGCGACGGCACTGGGGGAGCGGCGCTTCACCATCCCCAGCTGATCCAGCAGGCGGATATCGGCGCCAGTGGCTATGACAGCGGTCCGCGCATACAGCTGACGACCGGACCGGCAGGTAATCACGACGGTCTCGCCATCCGGGACTGCAACTTCCTCCACTGCCGCATTCAGAAAGCGACTGCCCGAGCGTCGGGCTGCCTTCCACAAGATGCTATCCAGGTGTTTTCGCTGGATGGTTAAAAACTCTCCCTGCAGTGAAAAACTGTATTTGCCCGGACTATAAAACGTCATGGCATTGACAGGATTGGCCCTGGCGGCTACTTCCTCGTATAAGCCATTGCGGGTCAGACTCCGGAGTGCGTCGGGAATTAAACCATCACCACACACTTTTTCCCTGGGAAAGGCGTCCCGGTCCATTAGGAGCACCGAATATCCTTTGGAGGCGAGTTGCAAGGCAGCCGTGGATCCGGCAGGCCCTGCACCAACAACAACCGTATCCCAGCGATTCTGGTTCAAGGCGTCTCTCTTCCGATGTGCTGCCGGGTGTCAGATCTGCTGTCCGGCGTGATGTCTATGCTCAGCAGAAACAGTACACTCTTGCGACTTACCTCAGCTCCATCCTCGTTATCATTCACTCCACACCGGATACTGCCTGATCATCAACCGGACCCTGCAAATGAGTGCATATCGATCGTCAGGTTAATTATCTCTGTAAAGTATGAAAAACGGGCGTGTTTCCGGCTCTCGCCGGGAGTAAGATGGCGGAAAGTTCCGGAGTAGAATAAGTCTATCGGGGCATTATTTGCCGGCCCGGTCCATCAACCAGCACATAACGACCCATTGAAACCCGCCTATCCAGGCAATCACGAGAGCCGTCAGGAAGTAATCCAGCAGCAGATAGGACTGGAACAGCCGGGGTTGGTACACTGCCACCAGCAGAAAGGCTACCCAGTGTCCCAGGCAGTATCCGCAGCCGAACAGCTCTCCAATCCAGCCGCTTCTCCGCTCCATCCACTCCCGGTACGGCTTCAACAGCCGGGTTTCTGTAACGGTGAATGAAATGGAAGCGGTGACCAGTGATAAATACAGCACCGTTTCCGTTTCAGTCACTCAGCACCCGCTGCTGCAATGAGCCACAGGCCGCAGCATATACTTTCTTGTCCAGCGGTTTATAGACATGGCACTCTCCTGTTGGTTCGGTATCTGGTCTTGTGAACAATTTATTCCAGGCTATTCTCCTGCACATCCCCACATTTGTCACTCGTACCAAATGGGAAATGCACGAGTAAAAATCCCTGCGTTATCTTTCAGATGAAATCGTTCCGGCCTCCCGAAAAGACTCCGCTGCCTTTCCGGGTGAAAAGAATTTGTTCTATAAATACAGCATCATCGAGTAAAATTCAAGTAAAAACAATCAACACCTAATTATTCCAATGGATGTAAATCCGGTGCGCTTTTGTTCTATCTGGAAGAATTTGTTGATGCCAACCATGTTTGCATGGAGGAACATCCGGGAGATTGGCAGATCGCTGCCGGTTATTTGTTCATGGAGTTGCATTCAATCCCTCCCAGGTAAAGGCATATCGATTATTCTCTTCCTGGAAATCCGCTATAAAATCAGTCGGGACCACCTCGGGAATCTGTGCCTCCGCAGGCTGCGGAATCTGCAGCGGGGTGTCACTTTCTTCGAGTAACGTTGTTTGGGTGATCATCAGTTCATAATAGACCAGTTCATCCTGGTGAATCCCCGGACGAATGGTGTTCTCCACTTCAGACGGGAGGGAATATTCAATGGTGCCGGCTTCTTCCCGGGAGATCAGGAAGAAACGGGCGAGCAGAATTGGTTCGCTTCCCTGGAGAGTGAATGGCCAGAATGCTTCCACATATTGTACCGCGGTATCTTCCCGCACCACGTCCGGAAAGTTAAGCGTAATGGTATCCGGATCATCCGATTGGGCATCAGCAATAACATTCACCGGGATATTCAAACCAATGGAAAAAGAGAGGGAATCACGCCCGGTAAACATCAACGCCCACACGTTTGACGAACAGTCCCCAAGATCGGCGCTCTCTCCCTTGATGAGTTCTTCGGATATCTCCTGCTTCTGTTCGCTGCTGGCGGGGTTTTCCGAGCAGCTCGTCACAACGAACAGAAACAGGGTGATAGCACCTAATCCCAGCAAGACACTATTTGATTGAAAACTCTTTTCTATGCGATGGCGCATACGGTTATTCCTTTCAGTTGTATGTCGGCTTTTGAAACTGGTGTGCAGAAATTATTGAGTATGATTGTCACGATTGCAGGATCATAATTTCCGTACGAATGAGATGCAACGACTATTCGGAGGATGCGGTGACGCTGAACTGTGACTGATCAGGACACTCCGGCTCACCGCCTCAGCCGGTTGGGCATGACAGGTATTTTCAACTCCGACGACAAAGTCTCATACCTGTCGTCATGATGCAACCATCTCTTCGAAGAAGTGACTATATCCGGTGATAAGTTATATCCCTGTCCAGCCGGACATCGCCCCGGAGCGGCACATGCTTCTTGCAGAGTTCACATTCGGAAGGATCCCAGGTTTCGAACTCTTTGAGACAGAGGAAATTCGACACCCCGATATCCTGTGACGTCATTCCCCGCTCATTAAAAATCGCCGCCACTTCAACCAGATTGCCCATTCGCAGATTTTTCACCGATCTCCTGGTGAGAGCCTTTTTGATCCCCTTTAACGAGATGGCACTGCTTATGATATCTTCGACAATCAATATTCTGTGCCCGGACACATACTGATCAAAGAGATCTTCCTCGAACATAAAGACACCGTGTCGTTTCATATGGGCGACCACGGAGCAGGTGCTCTTGCCTTTTAATTTTCCGATCCACTTCGCCACGGCATAAGAAAGCACCTGACCGTTCTTATCAGAGACCACCGTTTCGATCTTCCGGTCGATTACGGATTCGGCCATCTCCCTGGCAAAAACAGAAAGGATTTCCGGATTCACGTAAATCTTATTTCTATCCACATAGGTGTCTCCGTGGACCCGTATACCCTTCGAGAACGAGGGATACACCGGAAAGGTGAAGTGATCCCGAATAATACCCCCCATATTCTCCAGGGCCCGGAATGCTTCTTCCAAAGTCATAGGGACCTCCGTGTCAATGGTTAGTATTACGTATGGCGGATTCCGGATTTCGGACAGGTCCTGTTATCCGGGATTCCGGTTGAGTATCCTGCGGCACCATCCCAGGGATAATTGGAAGGGCCATGATTCAGCAGGAATTCATCGTTTTCAATAAGAGAGTACATCTTCCAGGAATCTCAACGATTGAGTTATCCGAACCGGTAAGAAAGTAAAATATTCTGGTGGCATCGCCATGAGTTTGGAGGCGAAGAGCATACATTGAGAGAAACCACGGTGCGTTCCGGAATCATTTTGACACTCCCGACTTTCTGCTGTCGGTGTTATTTAAATATACCAACAGGTCTGACCATATCCAATAACCTGATGAGAAAATCAAATTTTTAAGGAGGAGATTTGGCTGTGTGAGTCGTTGTGCTGCATTGTAACTCGCTGGATTAACTGGTTACATTTGCACCAATCCGGGACTATCGATCCGATCATCATCTCCCGACTCCCAGAGGGTGATATTCTTACTGATTTATAAAACATTATCTTAATGCAGCACTGCGGATTATTCGTCTCTCCACCTACCCTCTCTTGATGACTATTTCTCTTTTGACTGTACCTGTCGTACCTTCCAGTCCAGATAACGTGCGAGCAGGCCGGGAACGAACCGCTTCATCCAATAGATAATTTTCCCCTCCAGTCCCGGGATAATCAGGAATTTTTTCCGGCGGATTCCGCGAACCAGGGTGCGTGCCACGCTCTCCGGACCCATAATTCCGGCCCCTTCGCTAATTGCTTTTGTTTCCGGGGGTTTCCTCTTGTTTTCGCGTCGGAACATCGGAGTATCCGTATCCGGCGGGCAAAGCACTGATACATAAATATTATGTGGCTTGAGTTCGTTCCGCAGGGATTCCGACAGTCCCATCACTCCGAATTTGGCAGAGCTATACACACTGAAACCATACAACCCGAGAATTCCTGCGATGGAAGAAATATTCACGATATGACCTCCGGATTCTTTCATATGAGGTACAACAGTGGTTATGGTATTCCAGGTACCATGTAAATTCGTCCTGACCACCTGATCAAAAGTATCATTGGTTATATCTTCCATTGATGCCGGATAACTCTTCCCGGCCGAGTTTATTAGAAAATCAGGTGGTCCCAGTATTTCCATGGCTGCCTCTAATTGGTTGCGCACTGCCTGATTATCAGTGACGTCCATAGACTTCGTCAAACATTGCTGCCGGTTCCGGTATCGATGGCTGAGAATCTCATGCTTCGCAGATTCCAGCCGCCCACGATCCCGTGCAAAAAGCGCCACATTCGCCCCGGCTTGTGCCATCTGCTTTCCAATGGCTAATCCGATGCCACTGGAGCCGCCGGTGATGAAAGCTGT
>DATFLS010000052.1:0-4273 GCA_035267465.1 bacterium | reverse complement strand
TATAGGAGTTAAAATGCCGTATTCAACGCGTCAAATGCCGCATATCACGCGTCAAATGCCGCATATCACGCGTCAAATGCCGTATTTTACGTGTTAAATACCGCATATCACGCGTTAAATGTCGCATATCACGTGTCAAATGCCGCATATCACGTGTCAAATGCCGCATTCGAAGCGTCAAATGTCGCATTCGAAGCCCAAAATGCCGTATTTGAAGTGCAAAATGTCGTATTCGAAGCCCTGAATATCACATGCTGAATCGTGCATGGGGGCAGAAAGGCACACCTGGGGTACTATGTGATTAATCTTCCGGAAATGATCGATCATTGCACTTCCACGGATTCTGAAATGCCAATTCACCATGCGATTGGTTATATTGTTCGTTGATTTTGGAGAATTCGACGAAAACGATATCCCTTGTATATAATCTATAAATTCAAGATTGCTTAAAACGAAAGGATATATATAATATTGCCCCCGATTTCCGTTCGTGTTATAGTGGACACACATACGAAATCTTATTTGATTATAGGAGATCTTTATACATTTTATTCTTTGTCCCGGAGGGATCTCTTCGAGCCGTTCTCTGCGATCATTAATGATCTTCGAGCCAAAGGCTCTCCTTTGGAGCGACCTCTACGTGAAATAATTTGCGTTGCAGCAGGAGAATAACCCATGAAAGTCGCACGGACCGTCCGGGGTGACATCCCGGTGGAGCAGCTGGGGATCTGCTACCCGCACGAGCATGTATTGGGTGGTCCGCCTGAGCCGCTGGAGGACAGGGATCTCTTGCTGGACAGTGAGGAGGCGGCCCGCCGGGAACTGGCCTGGTTCCGGGAGGCGGGCGGGCGATCCCTGGTGGAGATGTCTCCACCGGACTACCGCCGGGATCCGGAGGGGTTGCGACGGATATCCGAGGCCGCCGATGTGCATATCATCTGTACCACCGGCTATCACAAAGATATTTTCTCCGCACCCTATGTGGCAGACCGTTCCGTGGAGGAATTGACGAACCAGTTTGTCCGGGAGATCACCGAAGGGATCAATGGCAGCGGGATCAAAGCGGGCGTGATTAAGGCCGGCACCATGAAAAACGACCTGAGCGCGCATGCCGAAAAAGTGCTTCGTGCCGCCGCCCGGGCGCAGCAGGCCACCGGAGCGCCGGTGTCCACCCACACCGATGCCGGGACCATGGGACCAGAGCAGGTGAACGTGCTGAAATCGGAGGGCGCGGATCTCAGCAGGGTGATCATCGGGCACCTGGATCGGCAGCTGGAGTGGGCGTATCACCAACAAATTGCCGAGACCGGAGTAACCCTCGGGTTTGACCAGATCAGCAAGGGGAAGTACTCTCCGGACCGGAAGCGGATCGAATTCATCCTTCGTCTTGTTGAAGCGGGATATGGACAACAGATCACCTTCTCCGGGGATCTGGCCCGCAAATCCTACTGGCCGGGGTACGGCACAGGCGGCGGACCGGGGTTAACCTATATCCTGTGGCGATTCGTGCCGTGGCTGCGGGAGGAAGGGCTGGAGGAAGAGGTCATCCGGGATATTCTGGTGAATACGCCCGCCCGCATCTTTGGAATAGAGACAGATTGATCACCGAATAAATAACATGACTACAGTAAGGGGAAAAGAAGATGGCAAGAAATGTCTCTATCCTGTTCGCTGCAGGAATTGTCTCGGTCGCCATAATCGCTTGTGGAAATCAGAGCGACGAAGCCGCGCCGAATACCCTGACTTCTGAGGAGAAGGCCGAAGGATGGGAATTATTATTCAACGGGGAAAATCTGGAGGGATTCCATACGCTGCCCGGGGGTCAGTGGGAGGTTCGGGACGGGATGATTGTCGGTACCAGTCCCGCCAGCGAGCAGCGGCACGGACTGCTGGTAACTGACAGGGAATACGATGATTACACTCTGCGATTACAGTACAGATCCATGGAAGGCAACAGCGGGGTCTATTTTCGGGCGGAGGAGGTGGACGGAGCAGTCGGTGTCCACGGATTCCAGGCTGAGGTGGATGCCGACGGCCAGAGCGTGGGAGGCTTGTACGAAACCGGGGGACGCCAGTGGGTGGTGCAGCCCGATCAATCGGAAGTTGAGCAATTCTACAAGCCGCGCGAGTGGAACGAGATGACCATCCAGGCGGACGGCGGGCACATCATCGTGCATGTGAATGGACAGAAGACGGCCGAACTGCAGGATGATCCCGGCAGAGAACAGGGCCACATCGCGCTGCAGCTGCACGGCGGCATGGAAATGCACGTGATGTATAAGAACCTGAAGGTTCTGGAAGGTTCCGGTAAATAATATCATGCCGGGCGGCACGTTACCACCCCCGGGCATCCATACGACTGAGAATTTCCCGGCTGTACCGGTCCATCTGTGGTGGCGTTCTGGTCAGGGGCGCGGGCAGACAGGCAGCCAGGCGGGCGGCCTGGGAGCGGGTGAGCGCCGAGGCGGGAATGCTGTAATAGTGTTGTGATGCCGCCTCAATTCCATAGATATCCGGTCCCCATTCCACCACATTCAGATAGAGCTCCAGAATACGATCCTTGGAAAGAATGTGTTCGGTGAGGGGCGCCAGTGTGAGTTCAAACCCCTTGCGAACAATATTGGAGTGGGTCGTAAAGAACAGGTTTTTCACCAGCTGCTGGGTGATGGTGGACGCTCCCCGCAGATTCTTCGGGCGCTCCATGGTTTCTCTGACCACGATCTCCACTTCCCGCCAGTCGATCCCCCCGTGCTGATAAAAGCGACCGTCCTCCGCCGCGATCACGGCATGACGGAGGTGAGGTGATATGTCGTTCAGGGGAATGAACCGGTGCTTGGGCGCAAAGGGTTCTTGCCGGATGGATGCCTCGATGCGGCGTTGAATCCGGACGGTGGTGTACAAAGGGGGACCGGATTGGAGATATACAAGCACCATCAGGCAGTACAGGTGGAACAATACAATCAGCGCGAGAAGGCGGAGGAGAAGGCGGCGAATGATTCGGATTTTTAGAAGCCTAAACACGGGATAAATAAAGGAACCACGAATTTCACGAATTACCACGAATAAAATAAACAAACGAATACATAATACTATCCCCCTGGATACGGCCCGTGGAGAAATAAGAACCACAACCTGCCGTGATTTATGCCGTATTGAGACAACATCTCAGGATAATATCGACCGGAGGGAGGTGAACTTAATCCTGTCGACATTCCTGGGAATTGGGCGGGGAATTTGGGATTGCACATGGTGGGAGAAACATGTAACATAAAAGCACAATTTGAGAGCAGTGTATTATCTGAATCAACTCTGAATCCAAAAGTAGGCTGGCCAGTCATTGTGTATTGCACATCTAATTTGCACGAGACTGGTTCCGAAATCCGCGTAGGCCCTTATTTGGTAGCGGATGCCAATGTAAAATCGGGAGGGATCACTATGAAGAAATCTATTGTGCTAATGATATTTCTGCTATTTGGGCTGTCACTTATACCGATACATGGACAGACTCCTTCCAGGGATCAGATCATCTATTATACCCAGGAGTGGGAAGGTGAGCGCTATCCGGATGGCCGTCCCAGGGTGCCGGATGATATTCTGGAGCGTATGAAAAACGTGTCCATTGAACAGGCCTGGGGTGTGCTCCGGGGTGAGGGATATCAAAACCAGTTTGCCGGCGACTGGAAAATGATACATGAAGACGTGCCGGTCATCGGCCGGGCTTTGACGGCTCAATACATGCCCTCCCGTCCCGAACTTCAGGAGCGGATGATAGAAGACGGTCATGCGGAGGGACATGTGGGCCCTATGAATTCCTGGCCTATCGATATGCTGCAACAGGGTGATGTCTATGTAGCGGATCTGTTCGGCAAAGTGAAAGACGGGACTTTGATCGGTGATAATCTGGGTAATTCCATTTATACGAACTCCGGAAACGGGGTAGTGTTTGACGGCGGACTCCGCGATCTGAGTGGTCTGGAGGAAATTGAGGGTTTCAATGCATTTGTGCGGGGCTGGGATCCGTCGTATCTCATGGAAACCATGCTTACCGGGATTAACGTCCCCATTCGGATTGGTGAGGCCACGGTCCTTCCGGGCGATGTTGTGCTGGCAAAACGGGAAGGCGTGGTTTTTATCCCGGCGCACCTCGCCGGACGGGTGGTGCAGACTGCCGAAATCGTAATGCTCCGGGATCAGTTCGGCCATGAAATGCTGCGCAAAGGTGTGTACACGCCGGGACAGATCGACACCCGGTGGACCGGGGAGATTGAGAAGC
>DATFLS010000051.1:0-4382 GCA_035267465.1 bacterium | reverse complement strand
ATCCCTGGTAACAGGAAGATTCAGATAAGAACGGCCCCAGGCATCCTGGACCGGCTTGGTATGCCGGAAGTCGTAGCGAGCCAGTGTCCGGTTGGTGAGGCTTCGGTCCAGTCGATAATACTGGCAGTATATATCATCTATCGCTAGCGGGGAGGCTCCTTCGTTTCCATAGGTCGCCTGCATCAAAACGACATCCGGATACTGATAGTACATTTCAAGTGTCAGGGTTTGTTCTATAAATTCATCCTGGCTGATAATAGTCAATTTTCGGCCCGGACCGTACACAGGATCGGTGAAATACTCGCTGCAGCTGCTTGATTCCACCCTGAAATGTGTATACGTGCGATTATTCAGCCGAATGAAAAATGGAGGCCTGCCAAGTTCCCCCAGATCGGAATTCTCGTTAATCGAGAAGGTGCGCTGGCCCTCCAGATAGCTGACTTTGGCATACATATACTCGTCAAATACAATCTGTATATGCTCATTGCGAAAAGTGATTTCCCCATCATCATCGGTATACTCTATCTCTGCCAAGAGCGAGCCTGCATTACAGATCAGAATAATCCAGGTGAGCATGCCAATCAGGAATTTCAATGACTCATACCCTTTTCATTTGAGAATAAAGCATCCGCCCCGGAAAAAGTCACTGCCCGTAGTGTATCCGGGGCGGATGTTTCCTGCTTCAGAGGAGGGGGCTTGTTCAAAGCAGGAAGTAAATTTTAATGTACCAGTGTTCAGTATTCGCCTGTTAACCCGAAGATTGGCTTTCGCCTCATCCATCTTCCCGCAGTAAAATCCGGAAACTCAACCGGTTCACTGCCCATGGCAACCGAATACTCCGTCAGGGGTGAGATGACAACCCAGGACGCCGTATCGTACACGTCAATCGGGGTCGGGATCTGGCGTTTCACACATTCCACGAACGCGCGTGTCTTCAGATAACCAGCGCCTCCATGCCCTCCTCGCACACCTTCCTGAAGGAAATTTTTCCACAGAGGATGTTCATATTTCTGCATATAGGAATCGAAGGGTTCCCACTCGTGTTCAGGACTGATTCCTTCGAGATAGATGGACATATTATCTTCCATCCATAAGCCTTTGGTGCCCTGGACGCGATACATATTCGAATACGGGCGAGGCAGGTTAGTATCATGATTGATAACCACTGTCTCCCCGTTCGCGCATTTGATCACGGTGGTTACGATATCACCTAATGCGAACTTGATATCCGCATAGGGGTGTTCTTCGCCTTCCTGATCGACTATGTACTGGTGGAGTCCGCGCGATTTGGTTGCGGTTGCAGTCAGCGTAACGAATCGGTTTCCCCGGTCGATGTCCAGGCAATTGGCGATAGGACCGATTCCATGGGTTGGGTACAGATCGCCGTTGCGTTTTATGGAGTGCTCGGTCCGCCACCGCGCTTCACCTTGTGCGCCTTCTCCGAATTGAACACCGGGTCGGAACTTAACCCCTCGCAGATCATGTTGGTACCCACACTGGCAATGAATTAGGTCGCCAAACAAGCCTCGCCTGACCATATTCAGGACCGCCATACTATCGCGATCATAGCAATGGTTTTCCAACATCATACAGGGCATCCCGGTCTCTTCGGAGGCTTTCACCAGCTGCCAGACCTCGTCGACCGAAGCTGCGCCCCACACCTCGGGAGCGCAATATTTCCCTGCCCGCATGGTATCCACTGCCATCGGTGTATGCCAGACCCAGGGCGTTGCGATAATTATCCCGTCCAGATCATCCCGAACCACGAGGTTTTTATAATCGTACTCATCTTTGGAATATCCCTCGGGTCTATTCCGACCGGATTTTTCCACCAGGGATTGTGCCCGCTGCAGTGCCTCCTCATCAATATCACAAACGGCCGGTACTTCCACATCATCCATGGTCAGGCACATCCTCAGAAGTCCTGTCCCCTGGCCTCCAACTCCGATAAAGCCTAATCTTACTTCTTCCAGAGGAGCGCTGAAGAGATTGAATCCCGGATACATTGACGCGCTCAGTCCTATTGCGCCTGCGGATACACTTCTCTTCAGGAACTCCCTGCGGCTTATCTCATGTTCCATCAGTTGATCCCTCCAATATCTAGCTTCAGCAGTAAACTGGATACATACATTCCAACCCATGATGAAATAGTACACCAACTCTATTTCATCATGGGAAAACCTATTCACATTCTATCATTCCACGTTAAAAGGACGCTCCGATCGTGAAACGATTTACATTGCTGAACCTGTCCATTGGTGAATAGGCGTAATCGATTTTCAAATTAATCCCACTGAATGCCTGGCGAAATCCGAACCCGAAACTCAGACTTTCCTCATCATAGTTGGTTTTATATCCGGCACGCAGCGCTAACATATTCATCCACCAGTACTCGCCGCCGACGTGAATTCGCTCGGTGTAATCCCTGGGATGAATCGCATCCAGCGCAAGCACGAATGAGTTATTATGATCTCCCACGAGATCCAGCACATCCATGGCGAAGCCAATCCGGAAAGTCAGCGGCAGCTGGAATCCTTCCTCGGCATATTTGAACTGCTGGGAAAAGTTCCTGACGCTCATACCCAACCGGAAGCTTCTAAATCCGGGATAGAACATGGTCCCGAAGTCGAAGGCGACTCCGCCCACTTCATTGGTGACGGTCTCGTCCTCTGATAAGGTGCTCTCTCCCAGGTGCTGATAGGCATACTTTACTTGGCCACCGATGGTGAACTTGTTGCTCAATCTCCTGGCGTATGAGACGCCGAGCGCATAGGCGCCGACATCCACATTGCCCGTTTCTTCAAAGCCGCTGACATCGCTCGAGACCCGGGTTCCGATGATCTCCCCGTAATCGCATGAGATAAAATTCACCCCAAACGTTCCGATATTTCCTATGGTTTTCGAGGCAGCACCAGCGGTGTAGGCAATATCTGCAATCCAATTGGTCCGGGTGGCGAATATATTCGTACCCGAGGTCATATGCGCCATTCCGGCCGGATTATAGAACATGGCCGACGCATCATCACCGACCATGGTATACGCCCCTCCCATGGCGGCCGGGCGAGCGGATAGATCCACTTTGAGAAACTGGAGACCGGTCTGGGCAACTTTTTTCAAATCCTGGGCCTGACCGGTGCCGGCAATTAGTAACAACAAACACAATATCCAATAACGTGTTATTTTTTCCATGACTTCATTGTCCTTTCCTGTCGACTATGAACTGGGGGTAGAATCTATACAGGTGTCTCTCCATTACCTGACAACCACGAATTTTAAAATTTTACTGTCCTCATCCGTCTCAATTAAGGCAATGTAGATTCCACTGGAGATGATCTGTCCCTCCTCTGTGGCGGAGTGTTCTTCCGGGAGGGTCCCCCAGGCTTCATCACCGGAGCCGTCGTTGTGGAGAATAGTCCGAACCAGATCGCCGCTTTCGGTGTAAATGCGAATGGTGCATTCCGGTGGTAAATTCATGAACATGATTTTATCCGGTTCGCCCACGAACTGCAGGTTACGGGCATTGATGTGATATGGATTCGGGACGACCCGTGCATCTGCCAGAGTCCTGGGAGGCCGGGTCAGATGAGCCGCCCGGGTGGTGCGGTTGAGGAACGGGCCGCTTTCGAGACTTTCGGATACATCCTTGACCCCCGGATCATTATCCACACCGTTATCGAACGCTGCCACATAATAGTAGTAAGCCTGTCCGCGATCTGCATCCGTATCCTCATACACCTGCGTCAGTGCATTCGATGTTCCTTCTCCGCATTCAAACACCGGTTCCCACACCCCTATCAGCCTGCCTTCGTCCACGAACGGGCCTGGATGGCCGATCGCCCGATACACCCGGTAACCGGCGAAATCGTCGGCCGCCTCGGGTTCATTGCCCCATTCGACCTTAATCCTGTCCGGCAGTGAGGTTACGGTCACAGACGGGGCCGGGGGCGGGATTGGGACTTTATAGTCGTTCCGGACAGCCCACTGGGCATTCCAGGCATTCTGGAACAGGGAGTCTTTCCCGGTAAATACCCAGTTATCTTTGGCCTCGTCATTGGGGGTTGGAGCCAGATCGGGATAATCCTGATACGGCGGAGGCAGCTTGCTGGGACCGGTCCAGGTGGCATTCTCATTTGCCCAGGCGCTGCCGACTTCCCATGCCTTCTCAGGAGAGAGCGACCCAATCACTGTTGCCCAGACGATTCGGATCGAATCTCCGAAATTCAGCGTCCACGGTCCGGCGGCAGTATAGGAGCAGGCACGCCAGGTCCACCAGTCCACATCCCGGACGTATTTCAAACCCTGCTCATCAAACCGGAGGGTGTGGTGGGTGCCGGCATAGGTCCCGCTCATGTATGGGGTTCCGTCTAACGGTTCGAATCCCA
>DATFLS010000050.1:0-9160 GCA_035267465.1 bacterium | reverse complement strand
AATACACAATTGTATCGCGGCAGATGCTGCGACCTGAGAATTTTACCGATTTAAATCATGAAATAGTAATGTATATTTAATGTGTACTTCAAACAAAGAGGAAACTCCCGATAACTTGATGAATCTCGGCAGGATCGGATTGATTCCTTCCCGACGGAATTTGCACTCTCAGCCCGGATCGGGCTTGCGCCTGATGCTGCTCGTTATTATGAGTATCACCCTGTTGGTGTCGGGGTGTGCGAGCATTACGAATCTCTGGGAACGAGTGACCGCACGGGAAGCAGCAGAACGGATGGAACTGGTCCGGCAGAAGGAAGAAGCGCTCCTGACGGAAACTAATAAACTGCTGGCCGTCTCACCAGAGGATGAACCGGAACTATATCGTCGTCAGCGCCAACAATTCGAGGCTGCCCTGCAAGAGTATTTGCAGGTAACCCGGGTCTCGGACGATCAGCTGGTTCTCCTGGATCACGGCGACCAGATTATCATCCTGCCCATCCAGATTATCAACCAGGGTATCGGAGAACCAGCGATACAGTTCTCAGAATCTCCCCGCAGAGTTCGTCACCAGATTGGCCCGACCTTTCGGGGAGAAGTGCTGGATTTTATCCAACTCCCCGATACTGTCAATCAGGAACTCCGGTTAGCTGTGCTGTTCCCTGATTCACTGGTCTTCCTTTCTCAGCCGGGAATCGATTCCATCCGAACAAGTACCTATCGGTTTCCCCGGAGTGATTTTTCTATTATCCGATACCGGGAAAGCAGAGGGGTTTTGGGACTCAAACCCGTCGAGGGGTCGGAACACCTGGCGGCCCTGACCACTTCATTAACCAGTCCCATTATTTTCGATATCAGTGAACCGCGTCTCTCCAGGATCACCCCTTCGCCGACCGGCAATGATATCACCTATCCGGGCAACTGGATTTCTGTGGTTGGGCAGGGGTTATTCCGCGACCCGTCGCAGAATGTGCGGGCATTCTTAAGTATCAGGAATCTCCCGGGGAGCCCGCATTATATTCTCCTTAACGATGTGGGCATCCCTCATCTCCTGACCAAGGAAGGCAATCAACTCACCTGGAGCGGTGAATACAGGTTGGGGACCAGAGTGTTTCCCGTTTCACAGGATTTGCTGGCTATCACCACAGATTCTTCCCATGCGTTTTTCTCTCTCCGATATACCGGGGATTCACTGGAACTGGCGGGGAAATCCCGGGCATTCGATGATCCCATCAGTGCGATCAGGCAGATAGCCGTGGGAGCGAGAACGGGTATTGGTATCAGCACCTGTAATTCCGGTGCGGCGGGATCTCCCCGCAGCCGGATTGAATTTTTTCCCAGGGAGGATATCTCGTGGACGTCAGTGAATCGCTATCCCCAGCTGCAGCTTCCCGGGTATCAGCATCGATTCACTCTGTTGGAACAACAGAACGCACCTCCGGATACCCTTGTTCCCCTGTTCGGGACTTCCCTGTACTCGAACATCTTTGAACCGCTCATTTCCCCCGTCGATACCGGCTCCACGCGCTCACCTGCCCTCATTGACATCACCCCATCTCACAACTATCAGGTCTGGTCGCTCCAGCTCCGGCGGGATCTGCGATTGCCGAACGGGGAAACCCTGACTGCCCAGGATGTCATTCAGAGCTGGCTAACCACATTTCGTGCTTATGGCAGTGACTCCAGGTATGCCTGGTTATGGCAGGACATCACGGGTATGCCTTCCTATCTGCAAGGAACGGCCGGCTCGCCGGAGGGCCTGCAGCTCGTGAATGATTTTACCGTTCAGATTGTCTTCGACAGTCCGCGTCCCCGGTTCTACGAACATCTTGCTCATCCGTGTTTTCGGATCGCCGTCTCGCTGCCGGATTATGCATATCGGGTGGGTTTCGGTCCGTTCTATGTCACCGCGATGCAGTCCGATGAGGAAGACTGGTCCATTACCTGTCAACGCAACCGGTATTACTACCATGGATTACCGCCGCTGCAGCAGCTCATGATCCGCACTCAAGAGCTGTACCTGCCCGATTCGCTGGCGGATCGGCGCTATGCCGGTGCAATCATCCACCGGAAACAGGATGTGCAGTATTTCCGCCAAGTACCGGAATACTCCCTTCAGGAGTTCCGTGGCGGCACGGCGAAGTTTCTGGTGCTGAACACCCTGAATGCGCCGCTGGCCGATCCCACGATTCGCTCGCATATCCTCCGGTCACTGGACAGAACAGTGACCGCAAACATCGTGGATGCAGCGGTGTGCAGCCCCCGAACCGAATTGTTCGGACTGGAGACATATCCCACGGCCGAACCGGTGGATACTCTGGATGTCTCCGGTCTCCGCCCGGTTGATATCGTCTACCCTGCCTCGGATCAGGTGGCCCGTCAAATCGGAGAGCGAGTGGCGGCACGACTCACCCAGATTGGCGTGCCGTATCAGATACCCAGAGCGGTTCCGGATGAAGAATTCGACGAGTTAAGGGCTTCAGGCAATTACGACATTCTGGTGGATTCTTATCTCCCGGAGTATACAGTGAGCGACTATAATGTAATGCAGTTATTACAGCGGAAGTATCCAATCCCGGCATCCGTGGACGCAGCACAATTGCAGAATCTCCCGAATGGCGACGCATCTGATGATTCGGCCCTGAAGAACGAGATAGTAAAGGCCGGCATATTTTTCCCGATTCTGACGGCGAAATCCTATTGCGTACTGCCGCAGCCACTACGAGAGTTCTCTCTGATACACCGCGGGCGTCTGGATGTGTCCAACGCCTGGTTTCCGCGGCAGTAAGAGGTGTTTTGTCTTTGCACAACAGAATTGACGGATATCGAGAGATTGTATGAAAAAACAAATCCAGATATCATTATCTGTCAAATTCGCAGCGACGTTTGCCGCGTTGTTCTTTGTGGCCATGCTTATTGTCGCCTACACGGTGCATAAAACGGTGAGTAATCAGCTCACAGACCAGTACAACCGTAACGTCAATGCGACAGTCTCCTCCATTACGATGGAACTCCGGAGCATGCAGATTGCGATGCAAAATCAGCTGTCTGCATTCGCCGGGAAAATTAGTGATGATACCGCCTTTCGGCTCCAGATCGTGGCGTACGGAGATCGGGAAAATCCGTACGTGATTAATTATGCCCAGAACTATATGCCGACCATGGGACTGCAGGCTTTGGAAGTGCTGGATCGCAACGGCACTGCGTTGAGTGTGGGACAATACAAGGCAGCGTTCGGCACCTCGCGGAATGATCTGTTATCAGTTCTGCAGGCAAATCCGTATCAATCCATCATCGGATTATTTCACCATCCGACCGGTTCAACGCCCTGTCTTGTGGCTCTGGATTCGGTCGTACTGGGCGGCGAAAATTACTATCTTCTCGGGGGTGTGGAAATCTCCGCTGAATTGTTGCAGCGCTTTCTCTCCAATTCAGATGAGATCCTCCTTGCCCTGTTCGCACGGGAAATTATCAGTTCGGCGCCTCTGCCTGTCCGGCCTGAATTACTGCAACAAGCGCATACCGAATATCAGGAGGAGCCCCCGGCCTTTCCTCTGCAGCCCACCTATTCCATGGGAAAAATACCCTTACAATACTTCACCGGGGATACACTCCGAAGCGCCGGACTGTATTTATTCCACCCCACTGCTGATCTGGTCCAACTGGTACAGGGATTGAACCTGAAAATTTTTACTATAACAGGGATTGTAATTCTCCTGGCAATTCTGACGTCCATCTGGCGGACGAATGCGGTGATCACTCCGTTGAAACGGCTGGTCGAGATTGCACGTAATTTTTCGTTTTCAACGCTGGATACCACTTTTAACGTCCGCAGTAACGATGAAGTCGGAGTGCTCAATGACGCCCTGCAGGGAATGGTGAACCGCCTGCGATCAAACCATCTGAAACTGGCAAAAGCCGAACAGAAGGCTGCCCTGGCCGAAATCTCCCGGCAGGTCAATCATGATATCAAGAATGGTATTATCCCGATACGCAATGTGTTGCAGCACTGGGAGGAGGTAGCACGCGACGAACCGGCGAATCTATCCAGAGTATTTTCAGACCGAAAATCCACCATCAAAGAGAGCATCGACTATTTGAAAACCCTGACTGAAAATTACTCGAAACTGCAGCCCGACCTGCAGGTGCGGCGAGTGAATGTACCGCAACTTCTTGAGAAACTCCATCAACACTACCAGCACTTGCCCAACCAGCAGATCTCGTTTCAAATGAATCGGGAAGATCATAATCTGGTGGTCCTTGCGGATAGTGTCCAGCTGCGCCGGGCCTTTGATAATATCATTCGCAATGCTGTCGAAGCAACCCCGCAAGGCGGGACAATTGCGCTGTCCTGCCGGGGTCAAAACGACGAGGTGATCTTTGAATGCGCCGATAACGGAGACGGCATTCCCCAGGCCATTCAGGAACAATTATTTACCAAACCTGTTACTACCAAACCGGAGGGGAGCGGCATTGGCCTCACGAATACGAAGCGTATTATCGAAGATTTTAACGGTCGTATCGTCATCGAAAGCGCCGAAGGAGAAGGAACCACGGTTACAATCAGGCTTCCATTGGCTGAAGGTAATGAAAACGGAGAACAATAGCGGGTACGAGGCACTATGAGCACAATATTGGTTGTTGACGACATCAAAGGGGTCCGCGAACAGTATGCCTATGATATCAACCGCAAGACCGACCACGAGGTGGTGACTGCTTCCAACGGCCAGGAAGCACTGGATCTTCTGACAAAAGAGGCAATCGATCTGGTGGTACTGGACCTGGAAATGCCGGTGGTGGATGGATTAGAGATGCTGGAGCAGATGGACACGAAACTCCTGGACGATATTTCGGTTATCGTCTATACCGCGCAGGGCAATTTTCAAAAGTGTGTCCGGGCGGTAAAGCTCGGGGCCTATAATTTCTTCGATAAGAATGAAGTCAATCTGGATCAGCTGATCCGGATTATTGAGAATGCGCTGGAGCAACGCCGGCTAATGCAGGAAAACCGGCAGTTACGTCATCTATCCGGGCGGGATTCCTCTCTGATTGGAGAGAGCCAGCAGACAAAAGCCTTGCGGAAGCAGATATTGAAAGTCGCCGCCGTGCCCAGTAATGTGGTCATCCTCGGCGAGAGCGGCACCGGAAAAGAAGTAGTCGCCAGAGAGATCCATCGGTTCAGTGACAGATCAGAGAAACCATTTATCGCAGTGAATTGTGCAGCTTTGCCCGAACATCTGGTGGAGAGTGAACTCTTTGGTTTTGAGAAAGGCGCCTTTTCCGGGGCCATCCGCACCACCAAAGGAAAATTCGAAGCGGCAAATGGCGGGATCCTTCTATTGGATGAAATCAGTGAAATGCCACTGTCGGTCCAGGCAAAACTGCTCAGGGTATTACAGGAAAATGAAATCGACCGGTTGGGATCAGGCGGCCGGACCATCCCCCTGGATGTCCGAGTACTGGCTGCCTCCAATCGTCCATTGGAACAGGAGATGGAAGAGGGGAAGTTCCGGGAAGACCTGTATTATAGAATCTGCACACATGTTGTTCGCATTCCTCCGCTCCGGGAACGTCCTGACGACGTGGGCCCGCTCACCATCCATTTCATTGAACGGACTTGCGAAAAATTCGGATTCCCGACGAAAACACTTCATCCCGAGGCACTCAGCATCTTGCAATCCTACACCTGGGAAAAGAATAATGTGCGTGAACTGGAAAATATCGTCGAACGCATGATCATCCAGGCGGATGGCGAGACTATTCTGCCGGAACATGTCCCGGCGGATATCCGAAGCCCCCGGACCCGGGTTACTTCCGCTACAAATAAATCCTATCAGGATCTTAAATATGAGGCAGAGAGACACATCCTGCTGCAGGCCCTGGAGGAGAACGACTGGCACATCACCAACACCGCCAGGGCGCTGGATATTTCAAACCATTCCAATCTGCTTAAAATGATGCGACGTTTGGAAATCGAACGGCCGGAAAATCAGTAATCGAATGAATCTATGGAATTATCCTGAAGGTCTGATAATTTAGTCTTCTTGAACTTGATACCTTCCTGCCGTCATCTTCACATCTCCATTCTCAGATTTTTCTCCTGAATTCGGGATAAATGGACGAGGTCTTCAAAAAAGTTTGAAATATACTTGACTTTGCCGGTTTTTCCAACAAAGTTACTAACAAGAGGAATTCGAGGATCTTTTGAATGAATAGCGCATGGTGGGCGCAGTGGATGGAAGTTAGAGGTTGGATCACTAAGTTCTCCTGACGAGTGTGCGATCTGGTTGCAGAATTCTTTTCAGAGATTTATGTGCAGTGTGGTATTTCCTGTGACGGAACCTGAGCATGAGCGGTTAGTTCCCTGGGGCAGAGCCTTTTGGTGCATTCAATGGTCGCAGCGTGGAATTCCTTTGACAGATAAACAACTGAAAGCGAAGTAACATATAAGCGGTAACATGTAAGCATAGAGGAGAGCGGGATGATATCAGACAGGCTCATCTGGCGGGTGGAACAGCAGGCGGACTATCTGGAGAAACGTTGGGCGCGCATGCTGCGGGAGCATCCGGCAACCGAACATTACCATAACTTCAATGATGAATACTTGCAAAGAAGCATCCGGGAAGTTTATAGACATCTCAGTGAATATATTGAAGACGCGCACAGTGCAGAACAGCTGGCTGGTTTGTTCATGGACATCGGCAGGCAGCGGAAAACACAGGGAGTACCGCTGCACGAATTAGCCTTTGCCATTATTCTCGCCAGGAAAAATATTTGGAATTTCATTATGGAAGAGGAGACGTTTTCTTCTGCACTGAAATTTCATCAGATGAATGAATTCTGGCAGCGCGTTATGAACTTCTTTGATAAGAATATCTACTTCGTGGTCCATGGCTTCACCAAGGAACCCGAAGAAGCTGAAGACAGCACGGATGTCATTTCGAAATATATTCATGCTTTTTCCCTGGGAAGCTTGCCGGAGGTCAACAAACGAGCGTTGTCTGAGCAATAGGGTGCCGGTTGATCAGTCTTGATCTCCCGATATGTATCGCAGCAACGTTCCCGCCGGTAAACGGTCTGGGTGGTACTCCTCCACTTCCCGATATCGTAGTCTGTTCCGGGATTTCGGTATCGACGGTTAGCCGGTTCGCCGGTGCGCAGTTCGCAATCGGATGCGAAACACGCGGTGTTTCCTGGCTGCTATGAAAAACCCAAAAGACGAACCCCGAATTTCGTCTATCGCCTGGCTGTTCCGAATCATGCAGACTCGCTTTTCTCTGCAATATTTTCGCCAGTCAAGTCTCTCTCGAATATACCCCTTTCGCATTGCTCCTGAGGTGTGATATCGGTATGCGTCGGGGTTCGCGACCTGTCAACTGCGCTCCCAATGGATTCCCGCTCCAATTATCGCAGGCAACAGGTAAAAATGATTCCTCAGATTCACTTCTATCAGTGCTGTTCAGTGTGTTTCAGTGTTGCATTTATTTCTCAGCCCTGACGATCGCTACGTCTCCTATTGCACCTTTATCTCTCTGATCTATTCACCAGTCCACCACGGAACCATCATCCGGGTCGTATGTCTGCGGGTTCTGCCAGTCATGCCCGATTTTATCTGCCAGCTGGTCTTCGTCCAGTTCGATTCCCAGTCCGGGTTTGGTTGGAAGCGGGATGTATCCCTCGTTGACTTCGAACGGCTCTTTGAGGTATCCTTCTCCCAGCGAAACCTGTTCCTGGCAGAGAAAATTCGGAATCGACGCCGCCAATTGAATACCTGCGGCCAGTGAGATGGGTCCCAGCGGATTATGCGGGGCAATGGCTGCATAGTAGGATTCCGCCATCCCGGCGATCAGCCGGACTTCTGTGATCCCGCCGGCGTGGCAGAGATCCGGCTGCAGAATGCTTGCCGCTCCCTTCTCCAGGATCTCCCGGAATCCCCACTTGGTGAATATCCGCTCCCCGGTGGCAATGGGCAGATGCGTTCCCCGGGCGATATCCGCCATCACATCGACATTCTGGCACTGAACCGGTTCTTCGATAAACATAGGCTGATAGGGTTCCAGGGCTTTTATCAATAACCGGGCCGACTGCGGACTAATCGCTCCATGGAAATCGATGCCGATATCGTTCTCCGGGCCGGCAGTTTCTCTTAAGATTGCAAATTGCTCGGCAGCATAATCAATTTCGGATTTCGAGGCAACAATATCCATCGGCTCTTGTTCTGGTACGCCTGTCTTGAAGGTATGGAATCCCGCCTGCAATCCTTCCCTGATTCGCTCCGGTGTGTCTCCCCGGGCATACACCCGGATTCGATCGCGGGTCGGACCACCCAGCAGTTCATACACGGGGACTCCCAACGCTTTGCCCTTGATATCCCACAACGCCTGGTCAATGCCGCTCAATACGCTGGTGAGAATGGGGCCACCCCGGTAAAATGCATGCCGGTATATTGCCTGCCAGTGATGAACCACCCGCCGGGGATCTTTCCCGACCAGGTACGGTTTGATCTCCTGAATAGCTGTTTTGCAGGTCTCCGCCCGCCCCTCCAGGATGGGCTCACCCAATCCGGTGATGCCGGCATTGGTATGCACTTTCAAGAACAACCAACGCGGCTTCACCAGGAAGGCTTCCAGATCGGTGACCCGGAGATTCTCCTTCAATGGTATGGGGGCGTTGTTCCCGATGCGTGCTTCCATCCGACTCACCGGAGCAAGCAGCATTCCTGCGCCGGCGAATGATAACAGTCTGCTGAGAAACGTCCTCCGCGACCATTCGGCTGTATTCATAAACGGTGTCATCTCTATCTCCTTGTCTGGGCGGACTCCCGTCCGTTATTCAGATCTCCGGTTGTTTGACTGGCATCCAGTTTCTCCGGGAAATGAACGTTATGTAATATCTCGATCAGGGATTACAATTGCGGCTCACTGCTAAAGCACCGGTCTCACCGGATTATCATCGCTGAACCCGGCCGCTCGTGCTCCCCTGCATGAGGGTTTCGACTTCCTCGCGGGTGGAATAATTGTAATCCCCCTTGATGGAATGGGCGAGGCAGGATGCAGCCACGGCAAACGAGAGCGCATCCTCCGGCGTGTTGAGTTCCGGGGTAGTGAACGCATAGATGAGTCCGGCCGCAAACGCATCGCCTCCACCAACCCGATCGACGATA
>DATFLS010000049.1:0-4241 GCA_035267465.1 bacterium | reverse complement strand
GTTCTCCGGAGAAATGGTAATCGCGTTCAGTCCGGTCGAGTGGCGTTTGGCGGCGTGGCTCCGATTCCCTGGCAGGAAGATGCCTTAAATAATCAATTGTCGGGACTGGTGATGAATGATCAGAATCTCGAGAAGGTAATCCAATCGGCCTTTACCGATGCCTCCCCACTGGAACGGAACGGGTATAAAGTACCGCTGGTGAGAAATGTAACCCGGCAGGCGCTGAAGGATCTGATGGCATAATCCTGGCAGGGATCAGAACTAACAATACGGTGTGATACGTCGGATGAGGTTGGCCATTGCCAGTCTCATTATTTAACCATAAGACAACGCTGGTACGAAAATCATGAGAGAGATATATACCAAATTATCAGAATTACTGGCCAACAACGAGCGAGGTGTACTGGTTACCATCACGGAGGTTGCCGGATCGTCTCCCAGGCATACCGGCAGCAAAATGATCGTACGTCCGGACGGCGAAATTTACGGAACCATTGGCGGAGGTAAACTGGAGGCGCAGGCCATCGATGAAGCGAGCCGCATGCTGAATAACGGTCTGGCCCTGATACCGGTGGAGAAAAAAACCTATACATTAAATGAGAATGAAGGAATGTTATGCGGGGGGCAGGCAGAGGTGATATTTGAACCGTTTGGGAATAAAGATCAGATGGTGATCTTCGGAGGCGGGCATATCGGCCATGCACTCGCTCCGCTGGGCAAGAAAGCAGGCTTTTGGGTCTCTGTGATGGACAATCGCCCGGAATACGCAAATCGGGAGCGGTTTCCGGATGTTGATGACGTCATGGCTGATGAATACGGCATCCTGCTCAAGCAAGTAACCTACCATGAGAACCTCTATGTGGTGATTGTTACCCATGGTCATACACACGATGAAGAAGTGCTGGAGTATTCCATACAACAGCCGCATGCGTATATCGGTATGATTGGGAGTAACAATAAGTCGCGGACGGTTTTGAGGCATCTCGAAGAAAAGGGTATCCCAGGAGATCTCCTGGATCAGGTCCATTCACCGGTGGGAATAAACATCGGGGCCGAATCACCGTTCGAGATCGCCATCAGTATACTTTCGGAAGTCATTGCGGTCAGACAGGGTGTGGACGTCGGGTCATTATCCATGGCCTTGAAATCGTAGAACCGGGCACGCATAAATCGGTGTTGTTCTCACTTTATAGCAAACTGAGTATTTGAAATTTTTAGCGCGATATCGATGTCGTGATCTCTGCAATGAAAGTGGTGGCCGGTTAAGAAAATAGGGTTCCTGAAGGGATATGTCCGGAGAAATGAAAAACAACGGTAAGCCAGGGGATTTCTCTCCCGACACCAATAAAAAACTGATCCTCCACCAGATGTCTGCGATGATTCTTGCAGGTGGAGAATCCAGGAGGTTCGGAGCTCCCAAGGTACTGCAATCTTTCTGTGATAAGCCTTTCTTGACCAGAATCGTCGATGCGCTAACAGCCAGTGAACTCAGGCAAGTTTATCTCGTGCTCGGGTATAAGGCGGAAACATTTCGCCGGAAATTACCTGAGACCGGACCCCTGTATATCGTAAAAAATCCTGAATACAAGTACGGACAGTTTTCATCAATTCAGGCCGGTATCAAAGCATTGGATAATGAGACGCTGGGTGTTCTCTCGTGCCTGATAGATCAACCGCACATTCTTCCCTATACCTATCATGCAGTGATTATGAGCGCCTGCAGCGCGCCGAACAAGATTATCATCCCTACCTATCAATCCAGAGGAGGACATCCGGTATATATCCCCAGCACACTATTTCCTGAAATCGTCTCAAGCCCCCCTTCATGGACGCTTCGGGATATCTTCGATGACAATTCGGAAGAGATTCTTCGGGTTGAAATTAATGATCCGGGGCTGACTGAGGATATTGATACCAAAAAAGATCTGCGAAGAATTGAGGTAATGTACGCAGAGAACAATTAAGTCGCAGATTCCCGCGCCCGGTCCTCTCATCCTTATATACAATACACTTCCTGTCCCTGGAAAGATTCGCCGGGAATAACCGAAAGGAATCGTCTGGTTCGAACCGATCTGATGGCTATCGGATAATGGACCACAAAAATCCAGATCCTGTTTCAGATGAAATTTTCAACGTACCACGGGTTACTTGTTGCAGAGATGCCGTACACAGGAGACCTTCGGTGTAATTCAGTCGGGCGGGATGCTCCGGACAGTCTCACGATGTGGCTCGAGGACAATTGAGGAGCCCGGACATTCAGTAGAGCATCCTAACATAAAATTCCACCGGATATAATCGTTCACTGTCGTTATATTTGTTGTATTTTCAATGCGATATAGCTGAGCAGGTGAGAGTCTGGAATGCAACAGCTGGTTTTTATTATTCAAACGGTCGGTCCGGTTTTTTTAATTATCGCATTAGGGTACCTTCTCAGAAGGTTAGGGCTCATCAACCAGAACTTTATCAGCCTCTCTTCACAAATTGTTTTTAATGTATCCCTGCCGGTGCTCATCTTTTTGGAATTAATTGAGCTGGACATCGGAGAAGCATTTCCGGCTGGTCAGATTGGCTATATCTATATCGGTACCCTGATATTCTTTGCGTTCCTCTGGCTTGGCGCCCGGCCGTTTATCCATGACGGCAGAGATCTGGGGGTATTCATCCAGGGGAGTTTTCGAAGCAATTTTGCAATTGTCGGGCTGGCCGTGATCTCGAATGTGTTTGGCAAAGAAGGACTCGCCCGGGGATCACTCGTATTGGGGAGTATTGTGCCGCTCTATAATACGCTGGCAGTCATCGCCTTAACTATTCCAAAGAATCAGGGAGAGCGTATTTCTCTGGGGCACACCATTTTCGAAATATTGAAAAATCCCTTGATCATCGGGGCAATTTTTGCCGTTCCATTTGCCTATTTCAATGTTTCACTTCCACCGCTTTTTCGAACGACCGGTGAATATCTCGCTGACATTGCACTTCCTATTGCACTCCTTGGCATCGGTGGAACCCTTCATATTCGGGAAATAAAGCAGGTTTCCATGGTCGCCGTGGTCGCAATGATCTTAAAAACGGTGCTCTCACCCCTGCTGCTCACCTATGGAGCATTTCTGTTTGGTGTACGCGGGCTCAGTTTGGGAATTCTGTTTATTTTATTCGGGGCTCCAACCGCCATCGCCAGTTTTATTATGGCCGAGGCGATGGATTGTAACAGTAAACTGGCAGGACAGATTGTGCTCATCAGCACGTTAGCATCCATTGTTACCATATCCGCCGGTCTGTATATTCTGCTCAAAACCGGTCTTATACAGGTGGGGTGACTGGGAATACCGCCTCGGGACAACCATCCATGAAACAATACACTCCATTAGCTATTTGTCTCAAAGGGCAACAGGTCCACTGAAGTAGCAGGCCAAAATTAAGAACAGTTGCGCATTCAGTTGAGCGTCAAATCTTTATTGTCCCGAAAAAGCTGATTCGGGATTATCACCTGATTCCAGGTGTTGTTTAAGCTTCGCGAATCATTGAAGAATCAAGTATTTCCCGGATCTGCCGATAATGGTGATAGATTAGAAACAAGTAGTATTTTTACCGGAACGAAGTGTCAAATCAACCCGGGATCTGGAACGGACTGTCGGTTTGCACTGCAACATAGCAGAAAGGACCATCGGCGATTGTAAGTATAGTACGATCAAATACATCCATCGGGTAAACTACCAGTGGCAGCTGCATTACAGTTTCCACTGGAGCAGGAAAAATCAACAAATGGAGCATTCAGCAGCAATGTGGGCCATCGAGCGACACGTAAAAAATAGCCGAATTCTGATGTCAACATCTGATCCTTTTCTTCTACAGGACTAATATCCGGAGGAGCCGAGACAAATGATGAAAGATCCGGGGATCCGCGCGAAGATCATTGGCATATTCGCATTGATTTTCACCGTGGCAATATTCTTTAATTTTTATCTCTCTGTAAAAGAACAGAACGAACAAGCCCTGCAGATGGCGGTCCGGCAGTCAGATCAGCTGGCCATGTCCCTTCAGAAGGTCAAAGATATGCGGAACGCCAATATCGACCTGTTCTCCGGGGGTCATGAAGGAGTGGATGAGATGACCGTGGGGAAGGATCTGGCAAACGAGTTCGATTTCGAGTTCAAGGTGTCGGTTTACGAGCCGTTGAATCCGGAACACCGCGCGAATGATACGGAGCGAGCGCTCCTGGACGAGTTGCAGGAAAATGACCTCAC
>DATFLS010000048.1:0-2231 GCA_035267465.1 bacterium | reverse complement strand
CAACGATGACTTTGCAAAAGCCACCGGCATTTCCGTATTCCGACAAAAACCGGCCGTTGACCCGCATAGGCACCTTTGCGGTTTTCACCTGCAGGCCAGCCTCCTCAGCATCTTGCTCACCCAACCCGCAACCAGCAGCCTCCGGCAGCGTATACACCACCCACGGAACCGCTCCATACCGCATCCGATCGCGCTCGCCGGAAATGACATTTACCGCCACTTCTCCCATGCGATACGCACTGTGCGCCAACATGGATTTTCCGGTCACATCACCCACCGCATAGACATTCGGCAAATTGGTCTGCATCTGTTCGTTCACCCGGATGCCTTCCGGTAAAATGTCCATCCCGGCTTGTTCAAATCCCAGATGTTCGACATTGGCACGTCTGCCGGTCGCCATCAGAATAATATCTCCGGTCACGGTGGAGGTATTGCCATCTCTGGAAAAAGTGACTTTGTTTTCGTCAATTTCTTCAACCTTCGCTTCCAGATGGAATTGAACTGATTCCATCTCCTTCCGCATGGCCCGGGCAATATCGCGCTCCATGACCGGCAGGATTTCATCCAGCATCTCCACCACATGGACTTCGCTCTCCAGACAGGAAAAGAAAGAAGCGAACTCCATTCCGATGACTCCGCCTCCGATGATCACCACACGATCCGGCATCTGGTCGATCTGTAAAATTTCACGGCTGGTCATCACATATTCAGACTCGATTCCGGGAATCGGGGGCATGGCCGGGCGTGATCCGGTGGCAATGATGATATGCTCACCCTGGTAGGTTTCCTCTCTCACGGCGAGGGTTCGCCGGTCAACCATACGTCCTTCCCCATGTACCACCTCAACGTTATATTTATCCATGAGATACTCGACGCCTTTGACCAGCTGGGTTACTGTCTTCTGTTTCCACTGCATGGCCGCCGGGAGATCGTACTGTCCATCCTTGAATTTGATCCCCAAATGTTCTCCATCTCTGGCATGCAGATACAGCTTGGCGGAATGCAGCAAAGATTTGGTCGGAATGCATCCATGATTCAGGCAGACACCGCCCAGTGCCTCTTTCTCAATCAGCAGGACCGAGTGTCCGCGGGCTCCTGCCCGTTCGGCAGCCATATATCCGCCCGGTCCGCCGCCGAGAATAACGAGATCATACATGGCAATCCGCTCCTGTTATCCGGCCAGCATCAGTTCGAAATTGGTCACATCACTGCACAGATCTTTGAGAAACCGGGCCGCCGGCGCACCATCGATTCCCTGATGGTTAATGGTCAATGAGAATCCGACGTGGGGAATAAACTCTACTTCATCATCCTGCATCACCGGTTTCGGCTGAATGGCATTCACTCCAAGGATGCCTAACTGCGGGGGGTTCAGCACCGGAGTAAAACTTTCGATTCCCAGAGCGCCCAGATTGGTCACTGTAAACGTGCCCCCCTGCAGTTCATCAGGATTGATATTCCCGGCCTGGCAGGCCTCACTGAGCCGTTTAGATTCGGCAGAGATCTCCCTGAGCGACAACCGGTCGGCAAACCGAATCACCGGGACCATCAACCCACGGGGTGTGTCGACAGCAAATCCCAGATGGATATGCTCGAATTCCAGGATTTTCTCTCCCAGGAAGTGCGCATTCATGGCGGGATACCGGAGCAGCGTTTTTACCGTTGTGTACATGAGGATGTCATTGATCGTAATATCATGCAGATCCAGATCTTCCGGGCTCTGTTTCAATTTCTTCCGGTATGCGAGGAGACTTCGGGCATCCGCAGACGAATCCAGGGTCAGCTGGGCGGTGGAGTGCAGAGAGCTGTGCATCCGCTCGGCGATGAGTTTTCTGACGCCTTTGACAGGCTTCTCTTCCGTCGGCCCCGGGAATTCTATTTCTGCAGCCGGTTTCCGGCCTCCGGCCGGCTGATACTCCCGGACATCTTCCGCAGTCACCCGTCCGCCGATCCCGGTGCCGGCAGGCGGCGCTTCTTTCCCCCGTTTGATTTTCTCTTCGATGGCTGCCGGCGTCAGAGGTTCGCTTTCTCCCAGCACCCGCTGGATATCTCGTTCAATAATTCTGCCGCCGGGGCCGCTCCCCCGGATGGTTGAAAAATTGATGCCTTTAGCTTCCGCCAAATTTTTTGCCCGAGGCGAAATCGCCAGTATTCCACCGTCTCCCCCGGTATCACCTGTGGTTTTCGGTTGACGGGGTGAGGGAGCAGCGATTTCTTTTTCCGGTGTGTTC
>DATFLS010000047.1:0-3955 GCA_035267465.1 bacterium | reverse complement strand
GAAATCGATGTGATCCGATCCGAAGCGGTCATTTTCGCCACAGGCGGCACGGGCCGCATCTTTGGAAAAACCACCAATGCCCTGATTTCCACCGGACTCGCCATGGCGATTCCCTATTGGGCTGGGGTACCAATTAAGGACTATGAGTTTGTTCAGTTTCATCCGACAACGCTGTTTGGCACCAACATCCTCATGACGGAGGGGGCCCGGGGGGAAGGCGGATTCCTGCTCAACAACCAGGGTGAGCGGTTCCTGGCCGATTATGATGATTCCCGGAAAGCCATGGAAGTGGCTCCCAGAGATATCGTGGCCCGGAACATGACCAGTGAAATTCTGGAGGGCCGGGGCTTTGAAGACGAGTATTTGCATCTGGATTTACGCCATCTTGGCCGGGATAAAATAATGGAGCGTCTGCCGGGAATTCGTGACCTGGCTATGAGGTTCGTGGGAGTTGATCCCATCGAAGCGCCGGTACCGGTGCAGCCGGGAATGCATTATACTATGGGCGGGATTGATGTCGACAGCAGCGGCGCGTCCGGAATACCGGGATTCTATGCAGCCGGCGAATGTGCCTGTGTGAGCGTACACGGCGCGAACCGCCTGGGCGGGAATTCCATGCTGGAAACGATCGTCTACGGCGCCATCGCAGGAGGAGCAGCTGCGGAATATGTCCTGGAAGGCGATACCGGAAATCCGCCGCCGGAATCTGTGTATGAAGATCATCGGAAACAGGAAGAGGACCGGTTAACCGGGATGTTCAACGGCGCCGGCAATGAAAATCCCGCAGATATCAAGGAAGCCCTCAATGACACCATGAATGACAACTGCTGGATCTTTCGTGATGAAGAGCGCCTGAACCGGGGGATCTCCGACGTGGAGGAGCTGCTGGAACGCTATCGGAACATCACCTTAAACAGCAGCGGTCTGCGGGTGAATTTCGATCTGCTCTGGGCGCTGGAGCTGGGCGGAAATCTGGCCATGGCGGAGGTGATGCTGAAGGGTGCCCGGAATCGACAGGAAAGTCGGGGGTCGCAGTTCCGGACCGATTATCCCACCCGGGACGATGACAACTGGCTGAAACATACCCTCGCAACCTACACGGAAGCCGGGCCGGAATTCTCATACAGTGAAGTGGATCTGAGCATTTGGGAACCGAAAGAACGCAAATACTAGATCGCAGGAGTATATAAATATGAGTGAGGTGAAATTTAAGGTCTTCCGGTTCGATCCCGAGAAAGAGAAACGACATCGATTTGAAGAGTACGCCGTGCCGGTGAACTCCGGGATGACCGTCCTGGACGGCCTCTATTACATCCAGGAGCACATCGATGGATCGCTGGCCTTCCGCTCATCGTGTCGTGCCGGAGTCTGTGGATCCTGTGCCATGCATATTAACGGTACGTATCGGCTGGCCTGTGAGACGCAGGTGAAGGATCTGGGTTCGACGATCAAAGTGCGGCCGCTGGCACATCTGCCGGTCATGAAGGATCTGTTCGTGGACATGGATCCGTTCTGGGAGAAATTTAAGCAGATCAAACCGTATCTTATCCCGGGAGATGAACCGGGGGAGAAGGAACGTCTGCAGACACCGGATGAGCGGGCCCGCCTGGATGTCATCATCGATTGCATTCTGTGCGCTGCATGCTATGGCAGCTGTACCATCAATAACTATGATGAGGAGTATCTGGGACCGGCGGCCCTGTTGAAAGCCCAGAGGTTTTTCAGTGATACCAGAGATCATGCCCACGAGGAACGCCTGGATTTGGTGGACGGCGATCACGGCGCCTGGCGATGCCATACGATCTTTAACTGCCAGCAGGTCTGTCCCAAAGATATCGACATCACCGGATCAATCGGAGTGCTGAAGCGACATCTCATGGCCAGACGATTGAGCCCGTCACTGAAAAAGGCCTAGGATCGGACAGGGAGGAGGCGACTCGTACCGACAAAAGCCATTGAGGATGTCATGGCTCGAAAAGTACTCCGGAATAACGTTCGGTTTGCCGATCACAACCCGGCAAAACCCACCAGAACAGTGAGTATTGCAGGAGAGCTTTTTTAACATTACCAAAGGAACCGGATCATTTCCTGATCAGTGGAACAGCTGAACCCCGATTTTCAGAACACACGGTACGATCGGAACAGGTGTCCCGGGTTTCCGATTCTGTGAGCCCTGTTGATTATCCCTGGCTGTCTTACCCCATGCCCAGGCGAAGAAGTCGCACAGAATCTCCGGGCTGCCCTCTATTCTTCCCAGAGACCTAGATATGCTTTCCTGCCTTTCAGGAATGACTTTGCTTCATTTTTTTTCTATGTTATAAACTAAGAATGAAATTCATTGATTACGTTGAAATAGAGGTGCGGGGCGGTCACGGCGGAATGGGGTGCGTGAGTTTCCGGCGGGAGAAGTTTGTGCCCAAGGGCGGTCCGGATGGCGGAGACGGCGGCCGGGGCGGCTCGGTGATCCTGCGGGTGAACCCCTAGCTGCAGGCCCTGCAGGATATCCGATATCACGCCAGGTACAAGGCGCCGGACGGGGATCACGGAGACAGTGCCAACAGGACCGGCGCCAGCGGCGACGACGTGATTCTGGAGGTGCCGGCCGGAACCGTGGTGCGGAACAGGGCAACCGGGGAGGTGCTGGCGGATCTCCAGGAGGAAACCGAATCGATCGTGGTGGCCCGGGGCGGCGATGGCGGGAAGGGGAATACCCGGTTCAAAACCTCCACCAATCAGGCGCCCAGAAAAGCAACGCCCGGATATCCCGGCGAAGAGCGGGAGATATCCCTGGAATTGAAATTGCTGGCAGACGTCGGACTGGTCGGGTACCCCAATGCCGGAAAGTCGATGCTGATATCCAGAGTCTCTGCAGCGAATCCGAAAATTGCAGACTATCCGTTCACCACACTGACGCCGAATCTGGGCGTGGTAAAATACGGCGATTTTCAGTCGTTCGTGATGGCCGATATCCCGGGATTAATCGAAGGGGCGCACGAAGGGAAAGGGTTGGGGGATCAGTTTCTTCGTCATATCGAGCGAACGCAGGTGCTGCTGTTTCTGATTGATGTCAACACAGACGATATTCTTGAGGCTTATCAAAATCTGAACAGCGAACTGGAAGAATATAATCCGTACCTGGCAATTAAGCCCCGTTTCCTGGTGATTTCAAAGATGGACACCGTGCAGGAACCGCCCCGCCTTACCAATCTCCCTGGGGAAATCATGGAGGTCCTTCACATTTCCGCGGTCAGCGGGCAGGGGTTGGATACCTTACGCCACCGGGTCGGGCAAGCAGTGGATAAAATGCGGCAGCAGGTCCTTGACCGTTGATTTGACCATAGAGGAACTCAGCGCACTGCATGCGCTGGCAGACGTGCCCGGCATCGGGGCGCAGCGGATGCGCACGTTACTGAAGAAGTTCACCTCGGCCCAGGCGGTGTTATCTGCGACGAAGGCGGAGCTTATGGACCTGGGAGCCATCGGTGAAGAACTTGCCAGCACTATACAACGCAGTCCGGTGACGGCAGAGCACACGGAGAAAGCCCGCCGGGTGAAGGCGAAAGATATCACGGTACTGCATTTTCTGAACTACAATTACCCCGTCCGGTTAAAAGAGATTCCGGATCCGCCTGTCCTGCTGTATCTGGCAGGTGAAGTCACGGAAGACGATGAGCAGGCCATTGCCGTAGTGGGCACGCGGGCCAGCAGCGGGTATGGCCATCGGATTACCGGTGAGCTGACCGGGGAATTGGTCCGAAACGGGTTTACTATTGTAAGCGGATTGGCGCGTGGCATCGATACCCAGGCCCATCAATCCGCATTAGAGGCAGGGGGACGAACCATTGCCGTGTTGGGGAGTGGGATTGACAATATCTATCCGCATGAGAACACTGGTCTGGCCAGGGAAATTGCCCAGCGAGGGGGAGTCTGCACGGAATATTTTCTGGGTACGCCT
>DATFLS010000046.1:0-3074 GCA_035267465.1 bacterium | reverse complement strand
CCACCAGCGGATACCGCATTCTGCGATTCGCGCAGGCGGCCTATGAGGCCCTGGGCCTGGACACGCTGTGGGAGCGTGTCCTGCAGCCGCCGCCCATTCCAGCGCTCGCGTAACGCACCAAGCAGTCCAGAACGTGGCCTGGCTTGCCACCGGGGGCGCTCTCCGTCTGGTTGCTCCGTCAGAGCGGTGATCGCAGACCGCCACCTGGGGGACATCCCTGGTATCGATGGCTCATGCGCGGATCCGGCGAACGATGGCGGGGAGGAGATGCCTGAGTGGTTCACATCAGAAAGAAACATGGCTTTTGTAACTTTTTTAAAAAGAATCGCTCAATTTAGGATACAATTTCTGATTATAATAATCTCTGTAATGAAAATTGAAGAAGGGCTATTTATCGAAATCAAAAGCCCCATAGACCTGCATCCACGGGGCTTTTCCAATGAAACAGCCAACTTGCTTGGCACTGAGGTCACGTTAGGGTCACGCCGGACCTGTAAGTGGTTGTTTTTCTTGACTTGTCGTCCGGCTCATAACCCAACGAATAACTTAAATTCAAATCAATCGAATTGAGTTTGTTGTCACCTATGTTGTACCAAAAACAGGAAAGCCCCACAGCACGAGGGCTGCGGGGCTGTTCCGTGTCCCCAAGGGGACTCGAACCCCTGTTGCCGGCGTGAAAGGCCGGAGTCCTAGACCGCTAGACGATGGGGACATCACTGTACTTGCTTGTCAAAAATCGGGGTAATATATAATCTCTATTCGCCTGATGCAACCATAGTTTCCTCCGGAAGATCTGTTCGGTTCGCATTCAGGACATCTCAATGGTATCCGGCTCAAAAAGTTCCAAAATAGGATCCGGTATCCGCACCGGCTTGAACGATTCGTGGTCCACGCAAACATGGTGGGTCCTGACTTCCGCAATAAGGTCCCCGGTGGCTTCCCGATCAATTTGATAGTAGACTTTGAAAGAGGATCGCCCGATATCCCCCAGCCCGACCCGAATTGTCAGCAAATCATCGAAACGAGCCGGAGACTTATAAAAGCAGTGCGATTCCACCACAACCATCTCCAGGTTATGGCGATGAACTACCTGCTGGTAAGGGAGTCCGCGACTGCGCAAATATTCGATCCGTCCAAGTTCCGCGTAATGCAGATAATTACTGTTATGCACCACTTTCTGCATGTCCACATCCCGATACGATACCCGGACCTGTGTCGCAAACGGATAATTCATGTATTCCATCCCATTCATTGATTTGAAACAAATAAGATAATGATAAAATCGTAAAATATATGGGTGTATGCGGTGATTCCGAATCCGCGGAAGACATAGAGTACCGATAATACAATCCCGGCGATGGTCCGGAGAAGAAACGTCCTGACCTGAAAGCTGTCACCATAGATGCCCACGTAGTGAAACCAGGAAAATACCAGTGCCGAGAGGAGTATGCCCAATCCATACGCACCGTGAATTTTCCACCGGGCCACGACTATCATCAGCGTGGCGATTCCGGAGACGATGAGCACCCGAAAGACAAGTTCTTCATAGATGCCGGCCCCCATTGCCAGGACCAGCTGCTGGATAGTCTGTAATTCGAGCACCGGGGCCACCTGAAGATCAATGGCTGCTATCTTACTGAGGAAGATAAATAAGATCACCCCATAGATAACACTCTCTCCAAGCATACCTAAAAAATAGTTCGGCTGGAGGGATATTTTCTCCTCCCGTTGATATTCCAGCCAGAAAGTAAACAGGAGTATCCCGAGCAAACTCACGGCGAAGGCGTAGAACCCGTACAATCCGAAGAGGCCATAGAACTGCCGCAGCAGCACATCTGCGCCATTCCGGATCCCCGTCACATCGGATCGATTGAACAGAAACAGCCCGCCCTCATAGAGCAAAAATACCGGGAGGACGAAAATCACGCTCTGTAGCGGGGAACGGGTATACGCCGCATAGTCTTTCAGCGCCTGGTTCAAACGATTACTCTTGCGCTTAGCCATCGGTATACACCACCTCCCCATCGAGAATGGTCATCACCGGTTTAATTCCGGCGAGTCGTTCCGGTCCTCCCTCAAAGGGATCTGCGCCCACCATCACAGCGTCGCCCCGGGTTCCGATTTGAAGAGATCCGAGGGTGTGTTCCCGGTAGGCAGTCAGAGCCCCGTGATATGTATAGGCAGTCAAAGCATCAGCCAGAGATATTTGCTCATCCTGATGCCAGGGATCATCGGTATCTGCAATTTGCCGGGTCACAGCCATTCGAATACTTTTCCAGGGATCCACCTCTTCCACCGGTGCGTCCGAGCCGAAACAGAGTCGGACACCGGAATGCTGAAGCGAACGAAAAGCATAGGCAAACCTGGAACGCGCACCCCAATATTTCTCGGCGAGTGACCGATCACCTGCCATGTGGATTGGTTGAACAGCGCCAAACAAATCGCTGGGAATATAACCGAGGTCTGCCGGGTCGATTAGTTGCAAATGCTCGATCCGATCCCGGAGCGCTTCTGCCTGTTGCGGTCTGGTTTGCGAAAGCACCTGCAATGCCATCTCAACGGCGGCATCGCCAATCGCGTGAATTCCGACACTCAGGGTGTTCCGATGAGCCCGGGTGACCTGCTGCAGCAGATCCTGGTGTGAAATGAGCGCCATCCCTGTGTCGTGGCTGTTCTCATACGGGACCTTCAACCAGGCCGACCTCGAGCCCAGCGCGCCATCGGCGAATATTTTGATACCGATCAACCAGCACCAGTCATCTCCCTGACCGGATGTGGCCTCCAGATGTTCAATAGCATCGAATTCATCAAGGCGCACCAACACGCCGGTTCTGAGCTTCAACGTCCTCCGAACTGCCAAATTTTGCAGCTGTTCCCAGTGTAACTGATTTTCGATGGAGTGCACTGTTGTGATACCCCGTTCAAGACAATATGCTGCAGCGCGGTCGTGCAGTCTCTCCAATTCCGCGGGAGACCTGTCCTCCCGGGAGCCCTCGAATAAGCGAATCGCATGCTCACGCAGCACCCCGGTCGGCCGGGATTCGGCGTCGCGCAGAATGGCTCCACCCTCCGGA
>DATFLS010000045.1:0-15363 GCA_035267465.1 bacterium | reverse complement strand
CCCGCGTTCCGGAACCAGGAATGCAGCCGGGATAACCGATATCGCTGGCGCTGCTGGGCTGTTTTTATCTGCACTCCGGAAGGCACAGTGACTTGTGCTGCGGCAATATCATTCTGAGATTGGCACCAGGTGAGCAGCGGTACCAGATCAGGGCTGTCTCCGAAGAAGATGACCGTACAGGGCTGCAGGTGGCTGAGCAGAATCCGCTTGTATTCTCTGGCGGCTGGTCCGGTAACGAACCCATCGGTGTCGACATAGATGGTGTCCGACCGAAACCGCAGCCAGGTGGTGAGTCGGTTGAGGCCCTGAATGGTCTGGAGAAAACGTCCGCCCGGTTGGTTTTTTCCAACGAAAAACACCCGGTCGGGCTGGATGTCAGTGAGCGATTCGACATCGGGATTCACGAGTGCGGCGCTGAGCAGTCCGGGAGCGCCGAAGGTGACCTGTCCCAGATCCCCGGAAATGATCCCAATCTGCTTCTCCTGTCGCCGATGAAGCACTTCCGCTATCCAGCTGGTCTTTCCGGTATCGACAGGACCGATATTGACAATGGTGCCGTGTTCCCGTGAAAATCGCTTTATGGAATCATCCCAGGATAACATAGCGCGAAGTTAACAATTCGGGACGGAAATATCGCATGATGGACAGGGCACCGGGCAGCTCCTTGTTGTTGGTATCACTGGGAGGAGAACTTTTTCAATACATCTTCTACCGCGTCTTTATGAATCATGAAATCCATCATCTTCAGCTTCACGTAATCTTCGTGGAAAAAGTAAAATCCTTCGTGATCTCCATTGCGGGAGCTGCTGCCGGAATCTTTGATAAGATACCACTCGGTGCCGTCCATTTCCTGATATCCCACCAGATGAATGCCGTGATCATCGGTGGTCGTTTCGTTACTGAAGCGAAATTGCCGGGCATCCTCGGTAATATACTCGGCGGGGATATCGAAGGTCGGGACCATCGCCACGTCATGATCGGCGAGATAGCCGGCTTCCGAGACATCGCCTCCGATGGAGAGGGTGTAGCCCTCCCGGACCGCCCGTTTGAGAAGGGACATGAACACATTTAGCGGGACGTTATAGTAGATGTCACTGTGCCACCAGTTGTCCGGCACCGGATACTCCACCTGCCGGTAGTAGGGTTTTTCTTTCAGAGAGAGGATATCCACGTAATCATCCAGATTCAGCTCGAGGACCTTGTGCAGGTATGCTTCGGGAGAATACGTGGTATTGCCCACCGTCACGGTTTCCGGCGGCCGGCCCATGTAGTGATCCAGAATCGATCTGATGGTCGAGAGGGCAGCTGCTTCGTTCCAGTTGTTCGTTTCCGCCATGGAGTTCAAAAAGTCTTCCATTTCAGTGAACATCTGCCGGTGGTCGTGATATCGTTGATCTGCGGGTTTGCCCGGGTACGCCTCCGCGGGGACAATACCGTACTCCTCCCAGATCCGCGGGACGGCGTTGGCTTCAGAACCCTGCGCAAAATAGGATTCCCCGCGGGTGCGGATAAACCGGCGGGCTTTCTCCACATATTCCCAGTAGACGGTATACATCTCCGACAGTTTCACCTGTTTCCCGGTGAGGCGATGGATTTCCGATTCGAAGAAGGAAGTGGTGCAGAAGCACCAGCAGGTGCCGGTACGTCCCTGGGAAAGCGGCGGATAATGCCAGGCTTGATTGAACTCTTCCGGCGAATCGGGCAACTCGTAGCCGGACACGTCCATTTTGAATACCGTGTCCGGCGGCTCCTCCCCGGTGGAGTCCAGACTAACTTTGATCTGCTGGTAAAATGCATTTTCGTATTCGATAAATGTTCCCTGATCCCCGCCCGGATGCTGACCCAACATAGGGGCGCTCACAAAGATCATACACAGAATCACTGAGAGAAGGTGAAGGCGTTTCATACAAAAACTCCTGCTGATTGATACGTTGGCATTTGGTTGCATGTATTCACACCACAGAATATGCGGAATGTACGATACAATTCTTGCTCAGAAGGAATTTCATTGAACAGTAATGCAAGGGAATGCCAGTGAAACCGGAATTTGTGAGCAGTGTTAACCATGTTATAAGTAAGCGGAACTACAAAGTATCCCGTTCAGTGACGGCGACAAGCCGTTGGTAATTGATCCCTGAAAGAATATTCATTTTGGTTGTATATTAATATATTGAGCAAGGTGATGTAAGCGGAATTTTAGAGAGGAAACCCGGGTATTCTTCTGGGTGATATCTCTCATTAGGTTTTATGAACTCCATATCGTTGAGAGAAAGTATTTTTTCGAATCGATGAGAAGAATATAGCAAGAGGCCGCGTATGGAGGCACCGATTGCCACTGATATGATTCGCGACATCTGCACGGAGGAACGGGGTGTGAATCGGGAGACACTGGAGCAGGTGATCATCCTGGCCGTTGAAATCGCCAGGGAAGGAAGAGAAGGCAGGAAGGTCGGAACCATGTTTACGGTTGGAGATAGTGAACGGGTATTGAACAGTTCGAAATCCCTCATCCTGGATCCGCTGTACAACCATCCGGATCATCTGAAGCATCTTACAAATCCCAATATGCAGGAAACCGTGAAGGAATTAGCACAGCTGGATGGGGCATTTATTGTCTCGGATACGGGGATCGTTCTCTCCGCCTGTCGGTATATCAATGCCAGTTCCGGGGGCATTGATTTGCCCCTGGGATTGGGTTCCCGGCATATGGCCGCCGCTTCCATTACCAGAGATACTGAGGCCATTGCAGTGGTGGTTTCCGAATCATCGATTGTCCGTGTCTTCGATAACGGCGAAATTGTGGCAGAGATCATCCCGGAACTCTGGCTCCTGAACCGGTACGGATTTCATCTTGCCGGTCCGTATCACACCCGGACGTCCGGTGAGATGACGGTCGCGAGTAAAGAAGAGTAGCAAATGATTTGCAGCAATTCGTTCGCTGGCTAATCCGAAATATCTCTCCGTTAGAACAGTTGAAGGTTATGTAATATATCTGGCCTCCCCAACCGGTTCCGGTAGTTCCTTCCATTGAAAATTTTTGTGATCACTCAAAGGTAATTGGGCTCTGTCAATTTGTAATATCCGGTGAGTTGATCTGGCAGAGGAACGGTGAAAGTCTGTCATACCAGTGGGTCTATAGGTTATTGGCATGTAATTTGAAACTATAATAAACGAAATAATGACAAATACAACTGAAGCAACTGATAAAGAAAGGAGGCAATTATGGCACTCACAAGATGGAACCCGACCAGAGATCTTGAACGGGCATGGAGTGATTTCGATCGTCTGTTTAACAGATTAACCAGCAGCGATTGGTTTTCTGATCCTGACATGGATGTGAGTGATACCGGCACCTGGCGTCCGGCGATCGATCTGACGGAACATGAAAATGAATATGTGGTGACCGCCGAAGTGCCGGGCATGGAAGAAGACGATGTGCATATTTCGCTGAAGGATAACGTGCTGACCCTGAAAGGTGAGAAGAAGTTCGAACAGGAAGAGGAAGGCGAAAACCGGTATTACCGTGAACGCAGATACGGCAATTTCCAGCGCATGATTCGCATGGATGCCGAGATCGACAGCGATAACGTGCAGGCCGAGTATGAAAACGGCATTCTGACCATCACTCTGCCCAAGACCAAAGAAACCATGGCTAAAGAGATTCCGGTCAAGTCGAAGAAGTAATCACTCAGAATAATTGCTTGAACTAAGTAAAAGCCATCCGGGGCAACCCGGATGGCTTTTTTATTTCCTCCTGGGCATGGGGCTGTCAGCCCTTGGGATTCCAGAACAAGCAGGGGCCGTTTTCTTCTGTGCGGCATTTTGCATATTTTTACAGAGCCGGACACGAGTATCAACAAATGAATGAGAAGGAGAGTAGAATGCGTATTGCACTGCTGGGTACGGGATTGATGGGGTATGCTATGGCGGAAAGGCTGTTAGAGAAGGAGTATGCTCTCTCGGTATATAACCGAACCGCTTCCAAGGCTGCGCCGCTCGGTGACCTTGGAGCGAACGTATGCGAATCGCCGGAGGAAGCAGTGGGGGAAGCCGACTGCGTTATTCTGATGGTGGGAGATGCCCGGGCGATTGAGCATGTTTTATTTACAGAGAACGGCGAATTCGCAGAGAAAACAATCCTGCAGATGGGCACCATCGCTCCGGAGGAGAGTATTGAGTTCCATAACCGGATTACCGCGGCCGGGGGCGAATATCTGGAAGCGCCGGTTTTGGGGAACAAACATCATGCAAGAAAAGGTGAATTGATACTGATGGTTGGCGGGAGTTCCGAACAGTTTGGAGAATGGAAGCCTCTGCTGCAGGTGTTCGGAGAAAGCACACACCATGCAGGACCGGTCGGAGCAGCCGCCGCCATGAAACTTGCCCTGAATCAGTTAATAGCCTCACTGACGGCCAGTTTCGGGTTGAGTGTGCAATTCATCCGGAAGAACCAGGGGGATCTGGATCTGTTCATGGATATCGTGCGGGAGAGCGCACTGTATGCCCCCCAGTATGACAAGAAGTTATCGAAAATTCTGCAGCACGATTATTCGGATCCGAATTTTTCCACCAGACATCTGCTCAAAGATGTGAACCTGATGCTGCAGGCAGCGAAGTCTTCTGAGCTGGAAGTGGCAGCGCTGGACGGCGTCCGGAAGATTGTGGAGCAAGCCCTGGAGAAAGGGTACGAAGATGAAGACTATTCTTCACTGGTCGAGGGAATTCTTCTTGAGGATACCGGGTAGGTCTGTATGGATTGATGTTATTCATATACCTATTAAGTTAGCTCAGGAAAGCAATGTTTCGATGCTCAATCTACAGCGCGTGAAGGGTGGCGCAGAGCACGGAAAATATCCCTTCCGGCTTCCCTATTCCTGAACAGATTTAATAGTCATATTATTTTATAACCGCACCGCGAATGCTTAGAACCGTGTATGACAACTATTATCTGAAACTTCCGAAGTATTTCCGGTTGCCAACCGGCAGGAAACTGTCTAACATTCTTCAGTATTCTGAATAGTTGCGGAGTGACCAATGGAACCATCTCATTCGAATGACAGTCGGATCCGCCGGGTGCGATTACTGTGGCTGACGATTGCCTTCGTCCTTCTCGTGTTTTCGGTTGTTCTGTTAGTGAAGGTGATCGAGTTGAATTCTCAGCTGGAGGCCTTTCAGGAGCAGCAGTCCGTACTCTCGGCAAAAGTCGACAGCCTGCGGCAGAGCCTGCGCCAGGAACCATCGGAGCCAATTGGATTCCCTGCGCTACTGACCGGGTATGACATACAACAACTGAAAAGAAAAGGCTTGGCCAATCCGGTGGAGGATATCCGTAATGATCTGATGAATTCTGCAGAACTGATTCCGCTTGAAGGGGTGCTCGGCGGCACCATGCAGTTCTATGAGGATCAGATTTATGTCCTGACGAATCGATGGGTGCTGGCGTATGTTGACGACGGTCATATTGCCGGGTATCTCTGGCTGGAATATTCAGTGGATTCGGGAGGAGAAATTACCTGGACAGTCAGGGATTCCTATATGATGTAGTTCAATTTTTCCCATCGGATGTTTTCACCGCATGACGGATTCCTGAAGCAACAATCGGGCGGCAATGATGTACAACATATGCATCATTGGGAGAGTGAAAAAATATCTATGAAGAAATATACGCCGAAATATCGTGAGCTCTATCAATCCGGCGAGCTGCAGGAGCGGATTGATAAGGCACTGGAGAGTCTGAAACAATGCGTCACCTGTCCCTGGGAATGTGGTGTCAACCGGCTGCAGGATGAGGAAAAGGTCTGTCGCACAGGCCGGTATGCCCGGGTGACCAGTTATTTCCCCCATCTGGGGGAAGAGGATTGTCTGCGGGGGTGGCGGGGCAGCGGCACTATCTTTTTCGGGCAGTGCAATCTCCGGTGTGTTTTCTGTCAGAATTACGACATCAGTCAGACCGACGCCGGCCGGGAAACGCTTCCTGAAGATCTCGCCCGGATGATGCTGAATTTGCAGCGAAAGGGCTGCCATAACATCAACTGGGTCACCCCGGAACACGTGGTGCCTCAGATCCTGGAGGCGCTTCCCTATGCCATTGAAGGCGGCCTGCACATTCCCATCGTTTACAACACCAGCGGGTTCGATTCGCTGGACAGTTTGCAAGTGACGGATGGCATCGTGGATATCTACATGCCCGATTTCAAATACTGGAGTGCGGACAAATCGAAGAAGTATCTGAAAACCGCGGACTATCCCCGCGCAGCCAAAGCGGGCCTGAAAGAAATGCACCGGCAGGTGGGTGATCTGAAGATGAACTCGCAGGGACTTGCCGTTCGGGGTGTGCTGGTGCGACATCTGGTGATGCCGGAAGGCGAGGAGGATACCAGACAGATTATGCGGTTTCTGGCATCGGAATTATCACCGGAAACCTATGTGAATATCATGGGACAGTACCGGCCTGCGGGAAAAGTGCATGCCAACAAATACGCGGAATTAGACCGCCGGGTGACCGGCTGCGAAATGCAGGCGGCACGCCAGGCTGCGAAAGCCGCGGGGCTGCATCGATTTGCTGCGTAAAAATGGATTCTCCGCCTTAGCTACAGAATTTCAGTTGTATCAGCTTACGATTTCACCCGGTTCGGCCACAATCACCGACTGTTTGTATTCCTCGGCTGCAGCTTCGATGAGCGCCTCCGGGGTGCCGGTGAGCAGTGGAAATGTGCCGTAGTGCATGGGAATGACATACTCCGGCTGAATGAGTTCGATGCTCCGGGCGGCCTTCCGGGGTCCCATGGTGAAGTGGTCGCCAATGCAGGCCAGCATGAGATTAGGTTGATAAAATTCCCGGATGTACTGCATATCAGAAAACAAATCAGTATCTCCAGTATGATACACCGAATACCCGTTCTCGAATTCGATCACAAATCCCGCCGGAGCGCCGCCGTCGATGACGCCGTTCTCTCCCGCAATCCCGGAGCTGTGGAGAGCCGGAACCATACTGAATTGCACGCCATCGGATGTAAAAGTCCCGCCGATGTTCATGCCCACAGCCTGATCGTCATTCAATCCCCGGGACACCAGATATTGGGCGATTTCGAAGATCCCGATCACCGGGGCCCCGGACTGCCTGGCCAGCTCGAGGGTGTTTCCGATATGATCGGCATGTCCGTGGGTAAGGGCAATAAAATCAATGTCGCTGATTTCACTGGCGTCCACCGGGGAGTTGGGATTATCAAGCCAGGGATCAATGAAGATGCTTTTTCCCTGGGAAGATTGTAATTGAAACGCAGCATGACCATACCAGGTCAGACGAAGCCCTTGAAATCTGAATGTCCTGGTGTCCGGGGTGTCATGTGAGTCCATGGCTGAGATCTCCTTCTTGTTTGCAGAGAAAGATTTGCGCGCTCACCTTCCTGTGGTCGGGAAAGGCAAAATTCATGACGTCGATAAAAACAACAGTCATATAATAATTAACGTGATTTTTGCATTATATCAAATTGATATGTCACATATCAAAAGGATATGATGTTGAAAGGAAGTGTTTCGTTCTTGCGTGTGGCGGTCAGTGCACTCTTTCATGCAACACGCAGTACACATATGGATTCTACAGTGGTTTGCGATCTGAAAAACCTGAACAATCCTGGCATGGCATCTGATTTGCTCTGGAGATGAACGTAACATGGAATGAGAAATTTCTGCATCAGAGCATATGTAGGAATTCCATTAGAATTTTAACTCCGGAGTTGTTATGAAAAAGTATGTGTTGATCGGCATCGGTATTATTATTGTGGGGGCCGTCATCTTCATGGCGCGCAGGAACGGGCATTCCGATCAGGCGGCCTATAAAACGGTTCCGGTTACCCGGGGCACGATTGTGGAAAAAGCACTGGCGGTCGGGACCATCACGCCCCTGAATGAAATTCAGGTGAAATCGAAGATCCCGGGCATTGTGCGGTCCATTCACGTTGAGGTGGGAGATAAAATTAATGTCGGGGAACCGTTAGTTGATATCATCCCGGATCCGACCCCGCTCGAGATCACCGAAGCCCGCCGGAACGTGGAGATTTCGAAGGTTGCCTACGAACAGGCCAAACGTGAGTTTGAGCGCCAGGAGCAGCTGCTGAAGAAAAGCCTGATTTCCACGCAGGATTTTGAAAAGCAGCAGCTGGCCTACGAAGAGGCCCAGCTTCGGCTGAAGTTAAATGAAGAGCGGCTCTCCCTCATTGAAAAGGGCAGCGCGGGGACCGCCACGGAAATGGTAGAATCCAAGGTGAAAGCGCCGGTGACCGGGACGATTCTGGAGCGATTTGTGAACGTGGGCGATCCGGTGGTGCCGCTCACGTCGTACCAGGCCGGAACGCCTATTTTCACCATGGCGGATATGAATAATCTGATCTTTCGGGGGACCATCGATGAGATCGATGTGGGCAAGGTGAGAGTCGGGATGCCTGTTGAGCTGAAGATCGGAGCCCTCCCCGGAAAAATCATCGAAGGGACCGTGTCGCTGATTTCTCCCAAGGCGAAGAAGGAAGATAATTCAACGCTGTTCGATATCGAAATCCTCATCACCGAGACCGATGATGTGGAACTGCGAGCCGGCTATTCGGCCAATGCGGATATCATCATCCGGAAAGCGGAAGACGTGCTCCAGATCCCCGAACGGCTGTTGGCGTTTGAGAATGACAGCGTCTTTGTGGAAATCGAAAACGAAGACGGAACGGTGGAAAGACGACTTGTCGAAATCGGACTGAGCGACGGGGTATTCGCAGAAGCAACCGAGGGAGTGGCCGAAAGCACATTGGTTGTTGAGAGACCACCCAAGGAAATTGAGTAAGCCGGTAATATCGGGAATAGGTTCTCAGTTATGCCGCGAAACTTATCATAATAATCGGACAATCTATGTTCTGGAAAAATCTGCTGCAATTATTTCGCGATATCCGACACCAGAAGCTGCGCACGCTGCTGACCCTGTTTGGGATCATCTGGGGTTCGGTGGCCATTATTCTGCTGCTCACGTTCGGCAACTCGTTTTACAAGTTTTCCAAGAAAGCGGCTCACGGCATGGGGGAAGGTATCTGTATTATGTGGGGAGGGCGGACCTCTATACCGTATGAGGGTTTTAACCGGGGTCGTCCCATCCGGCTGCGGGAAGACGAGGTGCGCATTATGCAGCAGCAGATCCCGCTGCTGGGAATGATCAGTCCGGAATACTCACGCGGCGTAACCATCAAAGTGGGGAAGGAAGGATACTCCACCGAACTGAGCGGCGTGTATCCGATCTATCGGGAAATGCGCAACATGATCGCCGCTGAGGGCGGCAGATTTATTAATCCTCTGGATTTACAGGAGCGCCGGCGGGTCGCCTTCATCGGAGACGTGGTGGAGACGGATTTGTTCGGAGAAGGCAAAGGGTTGGGTCAGATCATTTTTATCGATCGGGTGCCATTCAAAATAATCGGGGTGTTAAAGCCAAAAATGCAAAGCTCCAGTTACACCGGACGAGATAATGAGCGAATTGTCATCCCGGCAACCACTTTCCAGGGGATTTTCGGTCACCAGTATCTTTCCAATATGATCTATAAGGCTGTCGACGTCCGTTACACCCAGCAGATGATCGATCGGGTGTATGAGGTACTCGGCAAGCGATTCAAATTTCACCCGGACGATCGGGAAGCCCTGGCCATCTGGGATACCACCGAAATGGAGAAGTTCTTTGACGGATTCTTCGCCGGGTTCCAGATCTTCCTGGGGATTGTGGGATGCATGACCCTCATCGTGGGCGGCATCGGCGTGTCGAATATCATGAATGTGGTGGTGGAGGAACGAACCCATGAAATCGGTATCAAGAAGGCTCTGGGGGCCAAGCGGCGGCTGATCCTGGGTCAGTATCTTATGGAAACATTAATCATTACCGGCATCGGCGGCGTCATCGGGTTCCTGATTTCCTCGGGCATTGTCTCCGTGATCAACATGCTGGATCTGGAACAATACATCGGGACACTCGGCATTTCGCCGCTGGTGACGATTGTGACGATTACGTTGTTAGGCATGATCGGACTGATCGCCGGCTGGTTCCCGGCGCGATATGCCGCCTATCTGGATCCGGTTCAGGCGATAAGGAAGTAGTGTATGAGCACCTGGTATCTGTTTCGTCTCTTCACCCGCGAACTGAAAAATCAGAAAAAGCGCATCTGGCTGACTGTCTCCGGAATTGCCTGGGGGACCCTGTCCATAATTCTGCTCCTTTCGTTTGGTGAGGGGCTGAAGCGGCAGCTGGGAAAGGCGGATCGCGGACTGGGCGTGAATATCGTGATTATGTATGGCGGACAGACGTCCCAGGTCTACCAGGGATTACCCAAAGGACGCCGGATTCGCTTTACTGATGAGGATGTCGCCATGCTGCGTCAGAAGATCCCGAATATCACCCGTATCAGTCCGGAATATGATCTGTATGGGACGACTATGACTTACGGCAACAAAACGCTGACGGAACGAGTGACGGGGGTAGAGCCATCATTCGAGGAGATGCGGACCCATTATCCGGATGCGGGAGGCCGCTTCATCAATAAAATTGATGTCGAGCAGCGACGCCGGGTTATCTTCCTGGGGAATGATCTGAAAGATCGACTGTTCGGGGATCAGGAGGCCATCGGCGAAATAATCACCGTTAATAATATTCCGTTTAAGGTGACAGGTGTGTTAAAGCGGAAAATGCAGATGAGTATGTACGGAGGCCCGGATGCGGCCAAAGGGACAATTCCCGCTTCCACTCTCAAAGCGATTGAGGGCCGCACCTATCTCAGCCGCATTGTATACCAGGTGAACCAGACTGATTACGCGCCTGCAGTTAAGAAGGAGGTGTTCGAAATCCTGGGACAGAAATACCGGTTTGATCCCAGCGATGACAAGGCCCTGCGGTTCTGGGATACCATCGAGCAGCGGAAGGTGGCATACAATATGTTAATCGGTATCCAGGTGTTCCTGGGATTGATCGGTGGGTTGACCTTGCTGATCGCCAGCGTCGGGGTGGCCAATATTATGTATGTTTCCGTGAAAGAGCGCACCCATGAGATTGGGGTGAAGCGGGCTATCGGTGCCAAACGGAAACATATCAAACAGCAGTTCATCCTGGAAGCGTTACTTATAGCTATCGTCGGAGGAACCATCGGCACGGCGATCGCCCTGGTGCTGATAACTGCCCTGCGGGGAATCCCGGTATCCGAAGGACCCCTGGAGCTGTTGGGCAAGCCCACCTTCTCACTGACGATTGCGCTGGCGACGGCCATCATCCTTGGGATAGTCGGTCTGGCAGCCGGTTTCTTTCCGGCACGCCGGGCAGCCAAAGTTGACCCGATAGAATCACTGCGATATGAGTAATCATGAAAAAATTCATTAATCAGGATACGATACGAACGGACACGAATACAATCTTTGTCAAAGAGAACTCTGCAGAGACTGGAGCATATTGAGATGATTCATATGGAAGAAGTCACCAGGATATTCGATACCGGCAAAGTGCAGGTCAAAGCACTGCGGGGCATTGATCTGGAAATTGACACCGGCGAACTCCTGGCGATTATGGGGCCGTCCGGTTCCGGAAAGTCGACCCTGATGCATATTATGGGATGCCTGGATACTCCGACCTCCGGAAAGTATACCCTGGACGGCGAATTGATTCAGGCGCTGTCCGATAACGAGCTGGCCGACATCCGGAACGAGAAAATCGGGTTCGTGTTTCAGAGCTTCAACCTGTTGCCCTATGCATCTGCCTATGAGAATGTGGAGCTGCCGTTGATCTTTGCCGGGATCTCTGCAAAAAGGCGCCACCAGAAGGTAACGGAATTGCTGGAGCGGGTCGGTCTGGCGGACCGCATGGATCATAAGCCCAATGAACTGTCCGGCGGACAGCAGCAGCGGGTGGCCATTGCCCGGGCGATGGTGAATAACCCCAGAATTATCATGGCAGACGAACCCACCGGCAACCTGGACAGTACATCCGGTGAGGAAATCATGAACCTGTTCCGGGAACTCTGGAAAGCCGGCAATACCATCGTGATGATCACCCACGATCCGGTGGTGTCTGATCACTGTCCCAGGGTGGTGCATTTAAAAGATGGTCTCATCGAAAACGGAGCCATGCAGCTGAATTAGACCTTACTCCTCAGTTTCTAACCGTTTCCCGGCGATTGAAATCGGGTCATATTTGGAGCGGTATTTTGTAATGCAGAAGCTGTTCAGAAAACGCAAACATCACGAAGACCGCAAAGGACGCAGAGAAAACATGAAGAATACTCCCAGGTATTCTAACAAATTTCAGGTAAGTCTGTTCAATATATAATTCATGTATATGACTATTAAATCTGTTCAGTAGTATCAAAGGTAAGGAAGCCAGAAGGGATGCTTTCCGTGCTTTGCCACCCGTCACACACTGTAGAGCCGTTTCATGTCGAAGATCCCGATCCAATCGGGGAAACGGCTCTACAATGCAGGTTGAGAATCGAACCATTACTTTCCTGAGCTGATTTCATAGTCATGTTCATGTAAGTTGTGTTCAGCGCTCCGGGAATAACCCCTGTTTTGAAACGCTCTCCATGCAAGATACTTTTAATCGAACGGAAGATGGCATTGAACCGATGTAAGTTGCCAATGATTGAATGTAAGATAGCAATGATTGAATGTAAGATAGCAATGATCGAATGTAAGATGGCGTTGAGCTGATGTAAGATGTCAATGATCCAATGTAAGATGTCAATGATTGACTGTAAGATGGCGCTGATCCGATGTAAGATGGCATTGAATTGATGTAAGATGGCACTGATTGACTGTAAGATGCCACTGATCGACTGTAAAATAGCACTGAATCAATGTAAGAGAGCAATGATCGGATGTAAGATGCCATTGTTTCGATGTAACCTGCCATTGTGGCAGTGTGAGATCCAATCATTGGAATGGAAGATGGGATTTTTTCTGTGTAACATCCCGTGGTTCTGCTGAATATATTTATTTCGCTGCTGTGAACTTCAATTGGGGTAGCGGAACATGAGGATACCCTCATGTCCATCCCATTGTCGGGATTGTCCGATGAGATCGTGTTGTATCGAGACAGGAGGCGAGGGATGTGTATGATTCTTTAAGGAGTAATCCGGCGAATACTTGTTCCGTTTTTCCATGCCGAAGAGTATTTTATCGGAGTTCAAAAAGGATACTATGATATCATTGATCTGGTAAGATGGATGTTTATGGTTCACAGAAATATCCTCGCCGGTATAGTGTGTTTTCTCCTGGTGAACCCGGGGTTCTCACAGGATGTTCCGCTGGTGATGGACGGGCAGTTTGATGATTGGCGGACAGTGCCGGTTAGGGCTTCGGATCCGATAAATGATGCGCTGCGGCAGGATTTGGCGGAACTGAAGGTCGCCAACGATCAGGAATTCCTGTACCTGTTCCTCCGGTTTCATACCAGAGATCAGTTACTCCAGGACTGGAACGACATTCATCTGTATATCGATACGGATAACAGCACCGGAACCGGAAGTCCCATCCATGGGATCGGTGCCGACCTGGCGTGGTGTTTCGGATGCCGGGAGGGCGTGTTCCATGCTGCGGGCGAAAAGCAGCCGTTCTACCAATCCGACATCAACCTGCGAATATTCCCCACTCTGTCCTCCGATACGTTTGAGATTGCCATAGATTACCGGAGCCCGATTTTTACACGGGAGAACCAGTTTCGTCCGGATACTATTCGGCTGGTGCTGAGGGAGGTTAGAGACGAGGGAGACTATCTACCCGATCATACCGGAGGTGTCCGATACCTTATCGATTCGACCAGGGTTATGCCGGTGTCCCCCATTCCATTGGAAAGGATACACTCGGGGGACATCAGGATCGTTACCTATAATACACTGCAGTCTGGCCTTCGGGATCCAGCCCGCCAGCCCGGCTTTCGAAGAATACTCCGGGCATTACAGCCGGACGTCATGGCGTTCCAGGAGCTGTTTGATGAGCGCATCGATCTCCGGGGTATTATAGAGGAATGGTTTCCGGAGCAGACCTGGTACGTGAATCAACAGGCGCACTCGGTGGCTGTGGTATCCCGGTTTCCCATCCGGAAGCACGCCATACTCACCCGGTCTGAGCGGACGCTTGCCGCGCTGCTGGAGCTGTCTGAACCGTGGAGCGGATCCTTGCTGGTCATCAATTCGCATCTGGCCTGTTGTGACAATAATCGCAGCCGCCAGCAGGACGCCGATCAGATTATGGGAGCCATCCGGGACCTGCAGCATGGAAGCGGTTCGTTTTCGCTGCCGTCAGCGACGCCCATTATTCACGCGGGCGATTTCAATCTGGTGGGCTATGCGCAGCAGCTGATCACCCTGACCACCGGGGATATCCGGAATGAAGAAAGTTTCGGTCCCGGTGCTCCGCCGGATTGGGACGGGACGCCACTCACGGATCTTTTTTCGCGCCACACCGCAAAGCGGATGGGATATACCTGGCGGGACGATGGAAGCACGTTCAATCCCGGGAAATTGGACTATATTCTTTTTTCCGACAGCGTCATCGAATTGGGGCGGCATTTTATTTTGAACACCGCGGCACTGAGTGATTCGACGTTACAGAAATACGGACTCCTGAAGGATGATTCTCAGCGCGTATCGGATCATTACCCCCGTGTTATTGATATCGCTGGGAAGAATTCCCGCACGCAACAGGAGCTGCAGGGGTATCCCGGTGAACATTCCCACCAGGCATCTTCACATGAATACTCCCGATGAGCCCGTAGAATATCCTATAGATGGTGTGCTCGACTTGCACCAGTTTCAGCCGGGGGAGGTGAAGGAACTGGTGCCCGAGTATATCCGGGCCTGCCGGGAGCAGCGGATTTACCGGATCCGGATCATCCATGGGAAAGGAACCGGCACCCTGAGACGAATTGTCCATTCGGTTCTGGAGCAGCACCCGCAGGTGACCGGGTACCATCTGGCAGGCGATGCCAGGGGAAGCTGGGGGGCGACGATTGCGTATCTGAAATCGTCTGATCAGACCTGAAACAGGAAACCAAGAACTTAAGAACTCAAGATTTCAAGAATACAAAACCCCTGGCCTCCAAGACAGAGCCACAGATCTACGCAGATGACCACAGCTAGGAGAGATCACAAAGTATCACGAAATCGCGCAATGAAAAAAGAATAACTTCGTCGTGCTTCTTTGATGAATCTATGTGGTACTGAACGAGGAGAACACAAGAATCCGGGACTCCAAAATTCCCAAAACAAAATATAGATCTCGCGATTCACCGGGAATTGAAACTATGATATGCGATAGAAGGCAAAGAGGGAATTGTGCTGTGCGCTCTGCGCTTTGCATCGA
>DATFLS010000044.1:0-6122 GCA_035267465.1 bacterium | reverse complement strand
CCCCGACACTCCTGCCGATAGCGATAAAATTGGCTCCCCCGCCGATCCAGGATCCGCTGAGCGCCGCCAGTCCTTTCCACACCTCTACGCCAAGGTCCGCCGGCGCCAGCCAGCCAAACAGCAAATAGGCCAGCGGACCGCCAATGACGATGGTCGCTGTTCCTACCAGAAATAGAATGACCGTGTTGCGTCCCAATTTGAGAATGGCCCTCACATCCACCGACAAGGTCAGAAGGATCAGGCTCGACGGCAGCAGCCAATCCATAATAAATTGATACAGCGGAGACTGCAGCGGAATAACGCCCGTATTCGACAGGATTGTAGGTACAAAATAGGCGAACACTAATAATGGAATCACCTTAAAAATCTTGCCCAGAACCGGATGTTTGTCCAGCGTGAATAATACAGCCAGTACTCCCAATAAAACCGCCAGTATTCCCATGGGATGTTGAATCATACGTTTGGTTTCCTTTCTCCTTCCACGATTGCCCGGATTCCACCCATTTGATAAAAGAAAGAATAGTGATAATCCGGAAATATTGAAATGAAAACCTGAGATCATCGTGGAGCCGCCGCCTGCCGCACATATTTCAGGGAATAAACACAAATCGGAATAAAAATGGTCTCGGCAGAAACCCGCCTCCAGACAGCGTGTAAAGATTAATCCTGTATCTCAACTGAAACCGGTTTTATGGTTGGGCCAATGTGCAGGAAATATGCGGCGTTATCAATACGTGAAAGTTTTGCCTCTGACCGAATAATATTTTAACTTTATTATCTTTAACATCGGACAAACAGAGTCGCAATCGGGCAGGAGCAAATGTCAGATTTGGAGGAGACATTATGAATGGATTCTGGGAATGGTGGCAGCAGATCCCGTATCATATGAATCCCGTAATTGTTTCAATCGGGGGATTCGAACTGCGCTGGTATGGCACCATGTATGTCATTGCGTTTGCTCTCACCTACCTGCTGGTTCAATACCGGGTGAAACAGAATGAAACCCAATACTCCCAGGAAGTGATTGAACATTTTTTTGTGCTGGCGATTCTGGGGGTTCTCCTGGGAGGACGGTTGGGATACGTCCTTTTTTATAATCTCGGCTATTATCTCCGGCATCCATTGGAAATCATTCTTCCCCTCTCCTTCACCAACGGAGTCGAGTTCACAGGAATCAGTGGGATGTCGTATCATGGCGGCGTGATTGGGGTTGTGCTGGCATTTATTTATGTCAGCCGGAAGCATCAGGTGAATTTTTTCCGATTCATCGATCTCGTGGTTCCCGCCATTCCACTGGGATATACATTCGGTCGTCTGGGGAACTTCATAAATGGTGAACTTTTCGGACGGGCGACCAGCGTGCCATGGGGTATGTACTTTCCCGCTGACCCGACCGGTCAACTCCGTCATCCCTCGCAATTGTACGAGGCGTTTTTTGAAGGGATTTTTCTGTTCATCATCCTCTGGAGTATACGAAATCGTTCTCCCTACCCCGGATTCCTGGCGGGACTCTATCTGATCGGGTATGGTGTGGTACGTTTCTTCATTGAGTTCTACCGGCAGCCGGATCCCCATCTGGGCAAGGTGCTCTGGTTCTTTACGACTGGTCAGATACTCTGTGCCGCCATGATAGCCGGCGGTTTGGTTCTCTGGTATCTTGCCCAGCGATATGGCCCCGCCCGGACAGCATGAGCATCGCGATCTTCAGTAATAATTCCCCAGGCGGTGTCAGCGTCAAATGCTGATTTATTGGAATTTTTTTATTTCGAGAACGAATTCAGGAGTAACCGGACCGGAATGTAAGACAAAATAAAGAAGGAGAGGTATCGATGGCGGGTCATTCGAATGGCAAATTAGGCAAATATGCGCCGGTATTGTTACGAATCGCGCTCGGAGCCGTATTTATTGTACATGGATATGGGAAATTAGCGGATATGCAATCTACTATCGGCTTCTTTGGCAAGATTGGCATCCCACTCGCCGGTTTCTTCGGCTGGGTTGTGGCATTGGTTGAATTTCTGGGTGGCATACTGGTGCTCACCGGTCTGTATACCAGGATTGCCGCCGGTTTGATTGCTGTCGTGATGATTGTGGCTGTGATTAAGGTGCAATTTACCCAAGGATTTCTCGGTGGCTGGGAATTTGAATTCACCCTCTTCATGATAGCCGTCGCGCTGGTATTGATCGGGGACGGCACGCCGGCACTGGGCCGGGTAATCAGCGGACGAAAAGACCATGTTGAAGGGCTTGAAGAGTGAGCGGTAGCCCAGCTCACGGTTTTCCTGTATTGTAGCCAATCTGGACAAAACTCAGTATGGAAATGTGATCAGTTTACGTCAGCGATTAATCTCTGCTGTCCTTTTCGCAGATTTCTGGATCATTCTCATGTGCTCTCCTGTTGTTGCGCAGCAGATTCCTTCGGCGGAGAGCAATTCCCAGGTATCCAGGATGCCGGGGATTGGCCATATTCAGGAAACGTTGACGGATTATTATACCCAGCCCCTCGATTGGAACCGGGGACAATGGTTCCGGACTGGCGTGCTCTCCGCATTAACTCTGACCTCGATGTCGTTGGATTCAGAAGTGCGGATGGACGTGCAGGAATGGCGTGATGGCAGGAACCATGTCATCATGCAGTTCGGCAGGTGGGCCGGGCTTGGAGTGCCGACGGTAGGTCTGGCTGCCGGGTTATACACCATAGGTGATTTGCGGGAAAACACAGAAATGCAGGCGACGGGGCGATTACTGTGGGAAGCGTTCATCACTGGTGGTCTGACCACCACGTTAATAAAAACACTGACCGGAAGACATCGTCCCTATTTGGGGGATGGGGCTCTGGCATACAGCCCTCCGGGATTACGGTTGCCCTACCGGGCATTTCCCTCCGGACACAGCACCATCGGATGGTTAACTGCAGGGGTGCTTGCGAAACGAACCGAAAGCGTGTTGCTGAAGAGTGTTTACTACACTTCCGCCGGTATTATCTCTGTCTCAAGGATCTATCATGATAAGCACTGGCTCTCGGATACATTGTTAGGCGGTTTTATCGGATATGGTGCAGCGAAGTTTGTTGTAGAACGGGAAGAGCAGCGAAAAACCTCCTCCGGTGGAAACATCTCTGTGATTCCAATGGTTGGATGGCACCGGGTAGTCATTTCTGTTTGTTTTTAACGATACTATTCCCGCTCCTCACCTGTCTGTATCGCCGATAATGAATCACATTTTTTACTTCGAACTTGCCACCTATACTCGAGAAATCAGCGGAAAATTGTAGTTCTCACTGATGGACACAGCATACCTTGCAACACGGCACGGGCAGAAAAATATCTTGCTGCACTCGCCGAACTGGGCCAGCTCGCTGACTCTTGTTTGTAAACCAGTGGAATGTTTACCCGAAACCGATTCAGATCTGTTGAAATAGAAAAGAGGCGTGATTTACTCACGCCCCTCTTTCTATCAGCGTAGCGCATAGGGGATTCGAACCCCTGCTACCGGCGTGAGAGGCCGGCGTCCTAGACCCCTAGACGAATGCGCCATGTCAAATTACACATCCAAGAGTACGCCCGGAAGGATTCGAACCCTCAGCCTTCTGGTCCGTAGCCAGACGCTCTGTCCAGTTGAGCTACGGGCGCCCATATTTGTTGTTGCGGGACAGGGATTCGAACCCCGATTGCACGGTCCAGAGCCGTGTGTCTTGCCATTAGACGATCCCGCAATAATTCTGCTGTGGCCTTCCGTTTTTGATCGCCACAGCGCAGATAATATATTTGAAGCGTCGGGGAATGTCAAGGTGAACGCAGGCGGTAGATTTGTCATCCCACGGAATCCCGCCGCTCCTGTTTTTTTACATATAATAAACCTCCGGACTGCAATTGTTTCACATTAATTGAGAGAAATCGGCAGCGACTAGAAGACTGCTCCACCTCCGTCATGGCATTCGCTGCAGGCCATGCTTCGCCAGGCTTGCCCGATATCCATGGGATGTCGAAATTCCAGTCCCTGTTCGTCATTATTGGTGAATTGAACATCCCCTTCCGGTCCTTGTTCCATAATCGTATGACAGGCATTGCAGGTGTGGGTGATGGTCTCGCCTCCCTCATTGGCCATATTGCCATTATGACAGCGGTAACAGCCCAGAAATTTGCTATGCCCGATATTGTCGTAATGCGTATCCCAGCGAACATTCATGCCGGGAAAAAAATTTTCGGAGTATGCGGTTTCGAGCGTCGCAATCGCCTGATTGATTTCGGCTCGCAGAGTGTCGGTGACATTGGGATAATTCTCTCGATAGAAGGAACGGATGCGTTGCTCGATCGAGAGCAGTGCCGAATCTTTCCGGGAGTAGTCATACCGCAACGCATACACTGCCTGCTGCTTGATATAGGGTAATTGAGGGCTGATATCCCCTGCATAAATAGCTTCGTCCACCAACTGGATGGGTGATCTGAAAATGTGGGTGGGTCTGTTATGGCAGTCGATGCAGGTCATGGTGCGCTTCTCAGATGCTGCAACTACGGTATCGGGGAGGGGTTCCCACATGGAGTTGTAGGTTTCCTGGCTGCCGTCTTCGTAGGTTACCCGCACCCAGGGAATATCCTGACGGGCAGTGTCCCGGGCGATGTACTCGACCTGGTTGGCAATGTGCCAGTGAATCCCGGAATGTTGCGTGCCCGGATACTCCTGTCCTCCGATATTGATGAGTAGATCATACGTCCAGCGGGTATTCCCTTCGTCGGCCTGGTAGCGATGAATCTCTTTCTCACGTTTCCCATAGAATTTTGCAGGCCAGTGGCATTGTTCGCAAGTTTCCCGGGCCGGACGCAAGTTTTCAATTGGCGTCGGAATCGGTTTCGGATACACATTGGCGACCGCAGCATAGACCTGGTACGCGCCGGAAAGTTTCGATTTCACAAACCAGCTGGCTCCTTCTCCTACGTGGCAGTCTGTACAGGTGACCCGGGCATGCGGCGAATTCTGGTAAGTGGTGTACTCGGGATCCATAATCGAATGACAGACTCGCCCGCAGAAATCGACGGTTTCCGTATAATGATACGCCTGATAGCTGCCGACGGCGGTCCCGATTAAGAAGATTGCAGTCAGCACGAGAAATCCGATAACGGCGTTTCGATGGCTGTGATTGGTGAAGTCAATGGTGAGCCGTGACGGCAGCGGCTTGACTTCGATGCGCCGTCGCCGCCGCTCGATCAACATGCCAACCGGGATCAGGATTAATCCGAGAATCACTCCCACCGGAAGGATCATATACGTGATAATTCCAAAATACGGCGAAGCGTGTGAGCGCACCAAATCGAAGGCAAATAAAAAGGCAATTATCGACAGACTGACAATCGCAATGGCTGTCCCGATGATGCTAATCCAGTTATAATAAAGTGAAGGCAACCTCTTTTCCATGTTCCGCTCCTGTGTGTCGATTTACAGGTTGAGAATATACGGAGATATTCATCTGATCACAGTGAAAAATTCGGCAGTTAATAGTCTGGTTTTGTACCAGGAAATCTATTGTGATTATTTCCAGCCATCAGTAAAATGCCTGCAAAAGCATATTAAGAGGGGAGGCAATGATCAATCTTTTTCATGCAGAAGGCGTAAAAAGATGCTGCAGCAGTGCAGAGGTAGATTCGCTGAGGAATTGAGCAAACGGGTGATAGAAGCAGATGAATCGACAGCGGAATGAATACTGGATGAAACTGGCCCTGCGGGAAGCCGAGCGGGCCATGCAGAAGGAGGAGGTGCCGATTGGTGCGGTCATTGTCTCCTCTCACGGGGAAATTCTTGGGAAAGGATACAACCAACGGGAGTCCCTGAAAGATCCCACTGCTCATGCCGAAATTCTGGCGATTACGGCTGCGGCAAATACGCGGGGTGACTGGCGCCTGGATGATACGATAATCTATGTCACCCTCGAACCTTGTGCAATGTGTGCCGGGGCTATTGTCAATGCACGGATTCCAACCGTGGTGTTCGGAGCGATGGATAAAACGGCAGGGGGGTGCGGATCGAAGTTTACCATCTGCGGACAACAGGTGATGAACCATAAAACTGCGGTTGTGTCCGGCGTGTTGGAAGATCAGTGCCAAGCGTTATTGACGCAGTTTTTCGAG
>DATFLS010000043.1:0-2187 GCA_035267465.1 bacterium | reverse complement strand
TATGCGTCGTCCGCATATGGTGCGTGCCGATGGAGTTCTGATACATCCCGGTGATAATGGCGGACCGGCATGGGGCACATACTCCGGCCGGCGTGAACGCCCGGGTAAATCGCATCCCTTCCCGGGCCAGTTGATCGATGTTCGGCGACTGCGCTATCGGGTCTCCGTAACAGCCCAGCCGCGGACTGAGATCCTCGACAGAGATCCATACGATGTTCGGCCGGTTTGTCTGGCCGAAGCTGCGGCGGGGAAGGCCGACCACGCCTGCGAGACTCAAGCCCGCCACTGCACTAACCGAAACTTGTAGGAATTTTCTCCGCGTAAGCATAGTTGACTCCTTCGGTTCCCATGGAAATAGCGGGTATCACTCCCGGATTAATAACGTCGAACAACACTACCGGACGCCGATTACCAGGAAAGCTATTCTGCAATGAAATGTGTCGTACGGAAAAGTATAAATTCAGACACCGAAATGCTATGGAATAATCTCACCCGGTGACGAGGACGACCGACAGATTCCCCTCTGAATTCCGTTGGCGTGACATCCTGTGGAAAACGACAGTTGACCTGCCGATCCGGTTCTGCAAGGGTTCTGAGGATACCCGGCGCTTAAAAGTGATAGTTGAATCTCAGCGATTGGTCGTTCTCAAAGTCATAGAGAGTTATCCGCCGCAGATTATAAAAGCCCTGCCAGTATTGTTTCAAGGTCTGAATGTAGTTCCGTCGTTCGCTGTCTTTTTCTCGCTGGGCAATCAACAAATTGGTGATATCAATTTTGCCGATGAGATACCGGTTCTTGGCCACATCAAACCGCCGCGAGGCGATCGTATCAGCCGTGGCAGCAGCCACAATCTGGCGCTGTAACAGGAGAAATTCCCGGACCTGATATTCCACTTCCTGGATGAAGGTCTGTTCCTGAAGCTCGACAGAATTCTGGATACTCTCGTGATTGGCATAGGCCGCTTCCCGATCCGCTTTCCCTTCCCCCCAGCGAAAAATCGGGATATCGAATGAGATGTCAACGAACTGGTTATTGAGTGGGTTATCGTACAAATTATCAAATCGGTTCGAGGTCTGGTTATACCCCAGCCGGGCGGTCAGAGTGGTGGAAAGCCGGGATTCGGCTTCAATGCGGGCGATATTGCGTTGGGACTGCAGCCGCTCGATCTGGTAATCCAGCATATCACTGCGGTTCTCCCTGGCCTGTTCCACGGCATGGGCGACATTAATCTCCAGATCAGGAATCCGCTCGGGTACCTCCACCCGCACGGGGCGATTATCTTGTATGTTCAGTATCAACCGCAAATCATCCTGTGCCCGGTCATACGCCAGCCGGGCCCGTTCCAGATCGGTTCGGGCATTCATCAACGCCAGTTCCGTCTGCAGCAATTCATTTTCGGCGATGTTCCCGACGTTATATCTTCCCTGGGAGATAGTATAAATGGTATCGTTGATCGCCACGTTAAAATTCGCCAGGTCCAGGTTGATCTGTGCGATATAAATGTCAAAAAAACTTCCGGTCACCTCGGTGGCCAGCTGAGCCATCTCCTCCAGATATTGTTTCCTGGAAGATTCATATTGCAGCGGCTCAATCCGGCGATTCCACTTGAGAGCATTAAACTCCATAATCGGCTGGGTAATGCCGACAAATAACGGATTTGCTCTCCAGAGATTAGCACCAACCGTGCTGTACAGGTTGATCCGCTCAATACTCGAGGAGAAGAACAACGTCCCTCCCGTCATGGGAATACGTTGAAGAATGCTGGTCGTGATAGATGAGGTTCCCTGTTGACGCTCCCGGTATTGCACCGAGCCATCATCCTGTACCACCTGCTCGATCTCCCGCTGGATGCCGGGCGCTGAGCCGGAAAAATTAAGCGAGGGATACAAACTGGCCCGGAAAGACCGGTATCTCCAATGATTCGCCAGTAATTCCTGTTCAATCATTCTCGCAGTGGAACTGTTCTGCTGAGCAATCCGGAGGGCATCATCCAGGGTCAAAAACAGGGTGTCGGAATCGGCGTGCGTTTGAGCGGTGGCGGTGAAAGGGAGTAACACACTTAACGCTACAATAATCCTGATTAATTTCATAAATATTCCCGCGAATTTATTGAACTGTTTCGAATAGCCCTGTTTGATAAACCTCGGCACTCAATACCAGACGTCTCTTCCGAAACGAGAACGTCC
>DATFLS010000042.1:0-2123 GCA_035267465.1 bacterium | reverse complement strand
TACTGGTGATGTCTGTTGTGCTCTGGAATGCCGGATTAATGGGCACGCTGCGCCGGTACGGTGAATACGGAGTACGGCTTGCCATCGGTGAGGAAAAAGGACATATCTACCGAACCATGATCATTGAATCCGTGATGATCGGGTTTGCAGGATCTATCGTTGGCACTGTGCTGGGGCTGGTCGCTTCATATGTCATGCAGGCGCACGGTATTGATATCGGAGACTTGATGGGGAACGCCACTATGCTTATCCCTGATGTGATCCGTGCGCGAGTCACCACGGCCTGCTATTACGTCGGATTTATCCCGGGATTGGGAGCAACCACATTCGGTACTCTGATCGCCGGACTCGGTATCTATAAACGGGAAACCGCATCACTCTTCGCCGAATTGGAAGTGCAGTGAGATATCCGGAGGAGCACAAATATGCATCAGGAATACAAAGACAAATTCATACTGTTGGGAATTGTCGGTCCGCCAACAAAGTGCCAAAGATGAGATACCGGCAACAAAGGAGAACATCATGTTAACCTTTCGACTGGCATTAAAAAATATATTAGGCGCGGGAGTCCGCACCTGGCTGAATGTTATTGTGCTCTCGCTGGCCTTCGTCCTGATTATCGGATTGCAGGGGCTGTATAAGGGAATGAGCGATCGGGCCAAAGATGCTATGATCCAGATGGAACTGGGAACAGGACAGTTCTGGCATCCGGAGTACGATCCATACGATCCGCTGACGCTGGAAGACAGCCACGGGAAAATCCCTGGGAATCTGCAGGACGCAGCTGCCCGGGGTGACGTTGCTCCAATCCTCATCACCCAGGGGACCATCTATCCTGAAGGCCGCATTAAAACCATCGCGCTGAAAGGAATTCCGCCAGAGCAGGATATTCTCGGCATTTCGAGCGGGTCACTGCAGGCAGCTGACGCCGATATCCCGGCAGTGGTCGGAACCCGCATGGCGAAGAGCTCGCACCTCGAGATCGGAGACTATATCACGGTCAGATGGCGCGATGCCGAGGGTACGTTCGATGCCGCAGATGTCAAAATCGTCGATATAATGCATACCACAGTCGCTTCGGTGGACAACGAACAGATCTGGCTGCCATTGGATCGGTTGCAGACCATGCTTGGAATGCCCAATGAAGCCACCCTTGTTGTCCGTGGTGAGGGAGCGCAACAGATTACAGAAGCCGATGGCTGGATCTTTCGCGATCTCGCCTATCTGACAAAAGAGATCGATGAGATCGTCCAGACCAAAACCGTCTCGGCATCCATTGTCTACGTACTCCTGCTCGCCATGGCGCTGCTAGCAATTTTTGATACGCAGGTACTTTCGCTCTGGCGGCGCCGCAAGGAGATGGGCACACTGATGTCCCTGGGGATGACCCGTGGTATGCTGATCCGGCTGTTTACCCTGGAAGGCGCCATGCACGCAATCTTGGCGATCCTGGTGGGCGCACTGTACGGCATTCCGCTGTTGTCCTGGTTCGCGAACACCGGTTTTGCAATGCCGGACTATGCCACCGACTTCGGTATCCCGATCGGAGAGGCACTGTATCCGACCTACGGGGCAGGACTCATCATTGGCACCACGCTCCTGGTGTTCGTGACCGTGACTATCGTGAGTTATCTGCCTACCCGAAAGATTGCCGACCTTGAACCGACAGACGCACTGAGAGGGAAATTGTCATGAACTGGTTTCTCTTGAAAGGATTACTCCGGGATCGCTCACGCAGTTTGTTCCCCCTCATTATCACTGCGCTGGGCGTCTTTATCACGGTTTTTATGTACAGCTTCATCAAAGGCGAAATGACCGATATTATCAGCACGAATGCTAACTTTTACACCGGGCACCTGAAGGTGGTCACCCGGGCCTACCAGGACCAGATGGACCAGGCGCCCAACGATCTGGCCCTGCTGGATGTCTCCGAATTACAACAGCAGTTATCACAACAGTTCCCGGAGATCCAATGGACACCACGGATCATGTTCGGTGGGCTGTTGGACATCCCGGACGAACAGGGCGAAACCCGAACCCAGGGACCGGCCGCCGGAATGGCTGTAGACCTGCTGAATCCGTCCAGCGGAGAAGTGGACCGACTGGATATCCAGGATGCCTTG
>DATFLS010000041.1:0-12633 GCA_035267465.1 bacterium | reverse complement strand
GGCACTTGCCTAAAAAATGGCGTATGGTCAGCCGGTCGATCTTCCGCGGGTCGACCGTATCGACGGCGTCATATTCGCAACAGAACGCCCGGAATTTTTCCAGATCCTGCGAGTAGGCCCGCAGGGTATTCGGTGAGTAATTTTTTCGTTGCAGCGTTTGTTCGAACGTTGATACTAACTCTTGAAATTGGGTCATATGCCGTACAATACCTGTTCTCGTTTCGCTATCAGCACTTCCAGGCGGAGAAAATCGCCGGGCAAGGCTGCCTCCAGTTCCATCCATTTTCCGGTCCAGGGATGATGGAACCCAATCCGGTAAGCATGCAGCGCTTGCCGTTTCATAATCTCCAGTATTTTTGCTCCCCATTCCCGATCTGCCACTGATAACATTTTCAGCCGTTTGGTTCTCCCATTGTACACCGGATCGCCCACCACCGGATACCCGATACTTTTCAGATGAACCCGGATTTGGTGAGTGCGACCGGTTTCGATTCTCAGCCGGATGAAGGTCACGATCTCGTGATCTTCCAATATTTCGTAATGTGTGACAGCACGTTTGCCGGAGGGCGAGGTGGCAAACGTTTTTCGATCCCTGGGATGCCGACTGATGGCGCGTTGAATGGTCCTCTCCTCCGGTTCGGGTCGTCCCCATACCCAGGCGCGGTACTCTTTTTCGACGGTGCGGTCCTCGAATTGTTTCGATAACCGCCGGTGAGTCTCTTCATCCTTCGCAGCCAGGATAATTCCCGACGTGTCCTTGTCCAACCGATGCACCAGCCCGGGCCGCAGTTCGCTGTCCGTCTCGGCCAGTTTCTTCGTATGATACAGCAACGCATTGACCAGTGTTCCCGTACTGTTTCCGACGCCGGGGTGCACCACTATTCCCGCCGGTTTGTTCACGGCAATCATCCGGGAATCTTCATAGATACTATCGAGCGGGATGGGTTCCGGCTCAACTTTCGGTTCCGGCCGCTTCGGAATTTCCACCTCGATGACATCACCGGGAGCTATCGAATAACTCGATTTGACCGGGTGGTTGTTAACCCGCACCCGGCCGGCTTCAATTAATTTTTGGAGCCGGGAACGCGAAATTTTGGGCAATGATCTGGAAAGATATTTATCCACCCGATCTCCATCTGTACGCTTGGGCGGCACAACAATTTTCAAGTGGTCAATCGCCTGATTCCGCTCTTTCTCAATCATAGACAGGATATCTATCGGCTGTTCAAATGAATCAACTCTCGATCACAAGACATTCCAAATCAGTTGACACCCCGGTGTGTCATATACAATATACAAATCAACGCGATAATGTCCATTCATTCAGTACCTGGTTATGGTTGTTGAATGTGTCGGCCGCGGAAATGTTCACCCGATGAACGGTCCGATCTATACTCTCTCACTAACCGGAGCTCCATGGGCACTGGTGTTACAAACGTCCATCAGGATTCGGGGATGAATTACGTTAGACGTGATTGGGAGACGTATTCCTATCACGCCCTGATAACGACATCAGGGATTACGTAGAAAAGAATGCTATGTTGAAAGTCTTGTCCGTAGCGTTATTGTGGTTTTCTTATCATTAACGACGTTCTTTATTCTTACAGGCAACACAATGAGTTGTGTGGGGTACCTCTTCCAGGCGCTCTTTCTTAATCGGCTCACCGCAGTCAACACAATAGCCATATTCTCCGCTTTCGATTCGTTCCAGGGCAGCATTCAGGTGCGAGAGGTATTTATTCTCCCGAGCGAGCCACAAAAAAGCCTTTTCCCGTTCCTGGGCATCGGTACCCACGTCGGCCATGTGATAGGCATAGGTTGAATCCGAGCTGCCGGTTGCCTCTTCACTAGTTGCATTCTCCCGGATGGCTTCCAGTTCCTCCAGCAGATCTTTTCGTTTCTCCAGGATGATACTTTTAAAGTATTCTAACTGCTTTTTATCCATTCCACCTTTCTCCCTTCATTACCTGTTACCAGATATTACCTTACACCCGTTCTATAGTTATCTGTATTTCTTCACCGTTAATGGTGAATTGATCGGTATAATCACCGACGATATTATCCGAGGATATCTCCTCGGCAAGTATTTCATTTTGAATATAACTGAAATATTGTTCGATGGCTTTCGCAAGCCGGCCTTTCGTCTGATACCCCATGCGGATATGGTCCTCTACCTGAAATCCTGCCTCTTTTCGCATATTCTGAACATAACGCACGAGATCACGAATCATCCCTTCCTTGTGTAATTCTTCCGTGATCTCCGTATCGATTGCTACCACATAACCCGCATCTTCCACGATACTCAGATGTTCCGGTTCCACTGTTTCCACAGTTATTTCCGCGGGGAACAATTCCACCTCCTTCGCTTCCAGGGTCAGTGTTACAGGCTCACCTTCCTGAACCCTGGAGGCAACCTGCTCTTGATCCGATGCTTCCAGCGCCTGTTTAATCTGCGGGACCAGCTGACCGAACTTCTTTCCAATTGCCGCAAAATTTGGCGTTATCCTATAATCGACTAATCTTTCACTTTCTTCAACTGATTCGAGGGATTTGATATTGAGTTCCTGTAATATCTGATCCTGCAGTTTTCGGATGGCCTCGGCTTCGTAACTGTATCTCGGTTTAATCCGGATCTGTTGCAGCGGCTGCCGGACCTTGATATTCGCACGGTTCCTGGCTGCTCTGCCCAAACTCACCACTTTGATCACGGTATCAACCTCCCGGACCAACTCGTCGTTTAGCAGCTGCTCATCGTCCTCCGGAAACGAAGTCAAGTGCACACTTTCCTTCGCTTCTGACAGCATGGAGACGGCGAGATTCTGGTAGATTGCTTCAGTTAAGAACGGCATGACAGGTGCGAGCAGTTTCACCAGTGTTAACAGGGTTTCATAGAGCGTCTGATACGCACTCAGCTTATCAGTATCATTTTCGCTTTTCCAGAACCGTCGCCGGGATCGCCGCACATACCAGTTACTCATATCATCGATAAACCGATCGCTCCTCCGAACAAAGGTTGCGACATCGCAGGAAGAGTAGGATTCCCGAGCGATCCGGATTAACTTGTGGAGCTTGGCCAGCAGCCATTGATCCAATTCCGCCCGTTCCTCAATCGGTACAGGCTCTCTTTCCGGATCGAATTCATCGATATTGGCATAGGTGACGAAGAACGAATAGGTATTCCACAGCGTCAGCACCTTCTTCCGGACTACATCCGCAATATTATACCCAAAGTTGAGATTCTGCACCGGATTCTGTTCGGCATAGATCCAGCGCATTACATCCACCCCCATGTTATCCGCGGCTTCATCGAAGGGAATGGCATTCCCGGCACTTTTATGCATCTCTTCGCCGTGTTCATCGCGAACCAGCGCATGTCCCAGCAGCGTTTTGAACGGCGGTTCATTTTCCAGGACGGTGCTCATGGCGAGCAGCGAATAAAACCAATTGCGAAATTGCCCGGGCAAACTCTCCGTCACAAAATCCGCCGGGAACCATTTTTCCCAGTAGGAGTGGTTGGTTAAGTAGTGCAGGGTGGAATACGGCACAATACCCGCATCCAGCCAGGGATTCCCGACGTCGGGTATCCTGGAGATCGGTTTGCCACAGGAGTCACAGTTGATCCTGACCTGATCAATATGCGGCTTATGCGGCGTGTGGCCATCAAATGCCTCCCAGCCTTCTACGGCCCGTTCCTGCAGTTCCTCTTTGCTGCCGATAACGGTAAAGATCCCGCAATCTTCACATTCCCAGATAGGTAAAGCCAGCCCCCAGTATCGCTTTTTGCTGATATTCCAATCGTGCATATTGCGGAGCCAGTCCAGCTCATGATCCAGCCCGTACTCCGGAATCCAGGTGATCTGCCGGGCGACACTCATGATATCGGTTCGCAGCTCATCCATACTGATGAACCATTCGTCCACCAACCGGAACACCACCTCCGTTCCGCATCGCCAGCACACCGGATACCGGTGCGTGATCTGTTCGCGCTTGAATAGGAGATCCTTCTTCTTGAGATCCCGGAAAATCTCGTTGGCAATATCCGCCACCGATCGCCCGGAGAGCCAATCGAAGCCGTCCATATACACTCCGAACTCGTCGAGGGGAGCAATAACCGGGAGATCGTATTCATGGCTTAATTCAAAGTCTTCCCGTCCGCAACCCGGTGCGATATGCACAATCCCTGAACCATCATCCTCGCTTACATCTTCCCAGGGAATCACCCGGTGAGTGATGCCTGCCTGCGCCGATAGCTCATCATAAGGCCCACGATAGGTGAGGTCGAGTAGTTGTTCGCCCTTCAGCTGGTCCAGCACCGCGTATTCCTCCCCTAATACCTCTTTTCTGGCTTTGGCCAGATAGAGCACTTCTTTGCCGTCGGACACCTGTATATATGTCAAATCCGGGCGCACTGCCGCGGCTACATTGGAGGTGAGAGTCCAGGGTGTGGTCGTCCAGACCAGCAGGGATTCGTTTTCGCGATCGATCAGAGGAAAACGCACATAGATACTGGGATGGGTGATCTCCTTATACCCCTCGGTGGCAATTTCGTGTTCCGAGAGCGCAGTCCCACACCTGGGACACCAGGGCATGACATCCTTCCCTTTGTACAACAGGTTCCGCTCATGGATCTTTTTGAGAAAATGCCAGATGGTATAATTATTTTCCTCGGACATGGTATAATAAGAATTATCCCACTCCATCCAGTATCCGAGGCGGATCGACTGTTCGGTCTGTACCTGGGAATATTTGAGAACGCGCTCTTTACACCGCTGAACGAACTTGTCGATACCGTACTCTTCGATATCGGTTTTATTCTCAAATCCGAGCTCTTTTTCCACCTCCACTTCCACCCAGAGCCCCTGACAATCAAAGCCGTTCTGATACCGCAGCTCGTGTCCGGTCATCGCCTGATATCGTTGATATAAATCCTTGTAGGTGCGTCCCCAGGCATGATGCACTCCCATGGGATTATTCGCGGTAATCGGTCCGTCCAGAAACGAATATCTGGGGTTCCCCCGATTCTGATCCACCAGCTTCCGGAAGATGTTATTCTCCTCCCAGAACCGGAGCATCCGGTGCTCTAACGCAATAAAATCTTCATTGCTGTCGACTGGTTTAAACTGACTCAATTTTCACTTCACCCGCTAACTCATTCATCGTTTCAGCAACCAAAAAATTAATGTCAAAACTAGACTGATTAAAATACTAGTCGTCAAAGGGAAATAAAAGGTGAAATTATCCTTCTGTATACGAATATCGCCGGGAAGCCGCCCGATTTTATTCAGGATCGGAACATCCCTGAAAAGCCAGAGAATCGCTCCGATGATCAGGAGAATTCCCCCGATTTTCACCAACCATTTTCCGACCATTCCCAGCCAGTTCTCCATGGTTCTCTACTCGTTGGTAATATACTTCTCCAGGATGACTCCCAGCTGTTCCTTCTGAGATTGTTCCAGTGTCCGAACTTCCGTAAATAACGCATCCTTCAGGGCATCCTTGCATTCGCAGGATCTGGGTAAGTCAAAATTTTCCAGAGAGCGAGCCACGACTTCCTGGGCTGTGCCCACCGCCTTATTAAAGTTCTCGATTATCGTCGTCGTCGAGACAGCCTCGAGATCTTCCTGCCAGCTATCATAATCGGTGACGATTGCCAGAGTGGCGTAACACAATTCCGCTTCTCTGGCCAGCTTGGCCTCGGCCAGACTGGTCATCCCGATGACGTCCATTCCCCAGCTCTTATACAGTTGTGATTCCGCTCTGGTAGAGAAGGCAGGCCCCTGCATATTCAGATAGGTACCTGCCGGATGAATATTCTCTGTCACCTCCTTGCCCCTGGAATAGAGATGTCCCGCCAGTTCTTCACACACCGGGTGAGCAAATCCGATGTGGGCAATCACGCCATGTCCGAAAAAGGTCTGCTGCTCTCCGTTTTTTGTGCGATCCACGAACTGATCAACCACCACAATATCCCGGGGTGCAAGTTCCTCCTGAAAGCTGCCCACAGCCGAGGTTGTCATCAGCCATTCCACTCCCAGTGCCTTCATTCCATAGATGTTTGCCGGATGATTGATTTCAGAAGGCAATATAGAATGATCACTTCCGTGCCGCGGCAGGAAAACAATTGTCACATCCCCGGACCGGCCGATTTTATAGGCACCCGAGGGTCGACCGCAAGGAGTCTCTATCTGCTTTTCTGTTTCCCATGCGATGCCAGGGATGTCATAGAATCCGGTGCCTCCAATAATTCCAACGATCTTGTCTTGCTGCGTCATCTGAAATACCCCTTTCCTGCCATAGCTGAATTATTTTGCTTTCACATTATGTTGAAATCCAGTTTGCCTAACGAACCCATTGGTAATTGTCCAACGCGTCCATTCGTGAAATATAATAGAAATACCGGGAAAGAGACCAGCGGAATTGCTGGCAGTCTATAGACAACGGGGCACATCCACGCCTTCCGCAGTCAATTCTGAGGCCCATCGAGCTGGAAAAAAGCCCCGATTCTCAACGAACCGGGGCTTGAGGTGATCGAATTTTCATCCTTCGGCATCACGCTTCCGGAATGGTCAGCCCGACGAAGAACGACTGGTCTCCGCGGCGTATCCTGAGCAGGACGGCATCACCCGGATCATACTTCTCCATGGCGTCTCTGAATTCAGAGACATTTTCAACCGGAGTATTCACTCCGACGTGCGTAATGATGTCACCGCGCTGGATACCCTTCTCCGCGGCCGGTGTACCGGACTGCACTCCGGTAACCAGAACCCCGGATGTGGTGGGTAAATCAAACCGGCGGGCCATATCCGGTGTGATATTCTCTAACGTCATGCCCAACGTGCCGCCACCGGTCCGTCCTTCTTGCTGTTCCCGGCTGGCGAGTTCGCCGTAATCCTGCGGCATTACTTCCACGGTGATGGAGAACGTCCGCTGGTTCCCTCCACGGACCACCGTCAGTTCATGGTCCGTACCTGGCTGGAGTTGTGATATTTTTGTTTGTAAATCCCCCGAACTCTCCACCGATTGATCATCAACCGCCACAATCACGTCACCTTCCTGCAGATTGGATCGTGCCGCCGGGCTACCTTCCATTATATTGTTGACGAGAGCGCCATACGGCCGGTCCATCCCCATGGCCTGCGCAATTTCGCTGTCTACTGACCGTATCTCTACACCAATATAGGAACGCACCACCCGTCCTCTTTCAATAAGGTCGTTCATCACTTTGATTGCCATATTGACCGGTATGGCGAATCCAATACCTTGATAACCCCGGCTCTGCGTTGCAATCGCGGTATTAATACCCACTAACTGACCGTACAGGTTGACCAGCGCTCCACCGGAATTCCCGGGATTAATCGCGGCGTCGGTCTGAATGAAATCCTGAATTAAATCCCGCTGGCTCAGGATACTGGTTCGCCCCTTTGCCGAAACAATACCTGCGGTAACAGTATGCCGTAATTCTTCGCTGAACGGACTGCCGATGGCCACCACCCATTCGCCGACCTGCAGCTCATCCGAATCGCCCATTTCTATCGCTGGTAATCCGGATTCATCAATCTGGACCACTGCCAGATCACTTCTGGGATCTGTCATCACTTCTTCCGCAGTGAACTCTCGTCCGTCCGCCAGCTTGACGGTAATTTCTTTACCGCGGGCTACGACATGATTATTGGTGAGAATATATCCGTCCTCCTGCACAATAACCCCGGATCCCAAGACCTGTCTTGTCATATCTTCCTCCCTGGGGAAAAACCGATCAAACCAGTCCTCAAATTGAGGAGGAACATCAGAGCGAATATCCGGATGCTCAATGACCTGTTCTGTATTAATGGTTACAACCGAGGGAGTGATGCTTTCGGCTATTCGTACAAAGGCATTGTTAAAATCCTGCAGCGATCCCTGCACATTGGGCTGCAGCGCCGCATCGGCCTTCGAAACACTGGAGACCGGCGTTGTTATCTGCTCCTGGGCCTTGGTGTGTTCTGTCCAATCGAAATCCGATAACATCACCACAGCCGCGATAAAGCCGAAACTGAATAAGCTGATCACTAAAAAGAGACGCGATAGCGTTTTACTCATGAACTACTCTCCTTCTTATTAATCTCTCCTGAAGAAATATGAATATTTAATGATTATGCCTACCGGAAGTTTCTTGCATTTTCTTCTCCCATTTGTTTATTCGAAAAGTAAAATATTTGCTGCTGAATTCCAAACCAGAGCAAGTTGCCCTGCCGGACCTTCGTTCGACATCGAAGTAAGGCCGCAGGTTCTCGGAAGCATTCCCTCACCGTTTTAGGGTGCACCCGGAAATATTCCCTCGGAAACTTTTAAAAGCCGGTTGCATTCAATTGATTTATAATATATCTTACCGACCGGTAAGTAAAGAACGGAGGAGCGTGCGTGGAATCTCCAATATCGGATTTGCATAATAACAAACAGAAAATTCTGGACGTGGCGGCGTCGCTGTTTGCCGAGCGGGGATATGACGGAGTGTCTGTCCGGGAAATCGCTGAGCAGGCAGAAGTCACCAAGCCTGTCATATACTACTATTTTAAAAATAAAAAAGATTTGCACGAAACCCTGATACAGCAGGCCTTTCTCCATGCACACCGCATGCACGAAGACATCTTCCAGGCCGACGCTCCTGTGAATATGAAACTGCGGATGCTGATGAAAGCCCATTTTAATTTTTGCAAGGAGAATCCGGATGTCATAAAAATTCTGTTCGATGCCATTCATCAACGGGTCAGTGATAATCAGTTTATGAAAAATCCGGAAACAAAGGAGACCGAATCAGAAGATATCCGCCGAATCTCAGATTTCATCCGGCTCGGTCAACAACAACAGATTTTTAAAGACACCGTCGATCCGATGAAGGTGGGCATGCTCTTCGTGGGAGCGATGAATATTTTTATTCTCTATCAACTCCAGACCAAAAAGGCCGTGTTATCAGATGTTGTTGCGGATGAACTGATAGACATTATCATGAATGGGATATCATTGAATTAACGAAACGAACAATTTTACAGCACACGGAGGAAACGGATTATTCATGAAAATCGCAACCATATTGTTAACCTTTGTTCTCTTTGTGGTCTTCCTGGTGACAGGCTATTTGCTCCTGCCAGCGGACCTGTATCCACAGACCGCCGCCCAGGACACCATGATAGTTACGTTTCAGCAGGCACAGGAAATTGCCCTCGAGAAGAACCCCCAGTTGCTCTCAGCGGAGAAAGACATAGAAAAAGCCAGCGCCGGTGTCATGCAATCGTTTGGCAATCTCTTGCCGGATGTCAGCGCGTACACGAATTACAACCACAATTTCGAGCTGCCTATTTTCACCATTGAATTCGGAGGCCAGAAGCAAACGTTTCGGGCGGGTCGGTTCGAGAACATCACCAGCGGATTTCAAATTCAGCAGCCCCTGTATACCGGCGGCGCGATCTGGTCGGGCTACAATATCGCCCGGCGCAGCAGGGATCTGGCTGAAAACCAGAAAGAAATCACCCGGCAGCAGGTACTTCTCCAGGTCCGCCAGACATTTTATAACGCGCTGTACACCAAGGAGCTCATTGCCGTTGCCCGGGAAGCGGTGAACAATGTACAGCGCAATCTGGAGCAGGTGCAGAAACAACATGATGCAGGTACTGCCAGTGGATTCGATTTACTGCGCGCCAAAGTGAACGTGGCGAACACCCGGCCCCAGCTCATCGCGGCCCAGCACCAGCATGAGCAATCCATCACCCGGCTGCGGACCGCTATCGGATTAGATAAATCCATACCCATTTCGGTGCAGGGTTCGCTCGAGTATGATCCATCCCGGTATGAAAATGTGGCGTTATCCGAACTGCAACAGGCTGCGCTTCAACAACGACCGGAAATGCAAAATATCCATCTCCGGCGACGAATTCAAACAGCGAATGTGCGTGCCGCCATGTCAAATTATTTACCAACCCTCAGTTTCATATCAAACCTGCAGTATCAGGCACAGCAAGATAACCTTGATTTGAAAAATGAAGATTTTATCCGGAGTATTTCTGCCGGAGTCAATATCTCGATTCCGTTGTTCACCGGTGGCACGAATTACGGGCAGATACAGCAGGCAAAAATAGATTTGCGACAGGTCGATGACCGGGAACAACAAGTCGAGAACCAGATTGCTGCGGAAGTAGAATCTGGGTACTACTCCTTGCTGGACGCCCGGGAAAAAATTGAGTCCCAGAGCCAGACGATTCAGCAGGCGCAGGAAAGTCTCCGGTTAGCAGAATTAAATTACCGGGAAGGAACGGCAACCCAGCTGGATATCTTAAACGCACAGTTGGCACTGCAACAAGCACAGACCAATTACTCCCAATATTTGCTGCAATATAATGTTGCCAGTGATCAACTGAGTAAAGCCATCAATGAATTAACCGTCAGGTAACTACAGTAAGGATTATCCCTATGCGACTATCTAAATTATTTTTCATAATCATTGCCAGTGCATTGATGTTCATTTCGATCCAATGTTCCCGGGATACCGCCGGAGAAGAAGTGACCTCGGAAGAGGTGGTACCGGTGGAGCTTATCCCTGTCCGGACCCAGACCATGTATAATTCCATCAATCTGGTGGGGGATATCAACGCTGATCAGGAGGTTCGCATCTTCTCAAAGATCGCCGACCGGATCATCCGGTTTGATGTGGACATGGGTGATCGGGTACAAAAAGGTTCACTCATTGCTATCGTTGAAAACAGCAGTATCCGTTCCCAGGTAAACCAGGCGGAATCTAATCTGGAACAGGCACGGTCTCAGCTGGAAAACTTGAAGAGCGAGTTCAACCGCATGCAGCAACTGCTGAGAGAAGATGCCGTGAGTCAGCAGCAGTATGATGCGACCAAAACACAGCTGGAAGCGACTCAGGCCCAGGTCAAAGCCTTGCAGGAAGGTCTGAATCAGGCGCAAACCCGGCTCGAAGATTCCTACATACGCTCTCCTCTTAACGGCCTGATCGGCGAAAAATTTCTCGAAGAGGGAGATATGGTAAGCCCTCAAACGCCAGTGGTGACCGTGGTAAAGATGGATTCCGTCCGGGCCATTGTGAATGTCATCGAACGATATGTGCCGGAAATCCGTACCGGCGTGCCAGCCGATATTCGAGTCAATTCATTACCAGACACGACTTTCCGGGGTGCAGTCAGTAAAGTCAGCCCGGTTATCGATCCTGTGTCCCGGATGGTGAGAACCGAAATCCGAATCCCCAATCCCGACCTGCTGTTACGGCCCGGGATGTTCGCGGAAGTGGAATTGCTGCTGGAAACCCGGAATGACGCCCTGGTAATTCCCAAATACGCGATTTTGCAGAAAACCGAGCTGCAGCGCAATCAGCTGGGACAGCAGGAGATCGTACGGGAAAATCATGTGTATGTGGTCAAAAATAATCTGGCCCACTATCGGACAGTGGAAACCGGCTTTGAGCTGGAAGGGCTGGTGGAAATTCGAGCCGGTCTCTCACCCGGTGATTCCGTGGTCCTGCTCGGCCAGAACAATCTGCAAGATTCCACCCGGGTGAATGTGGTGCAGAAGGAGGATCGAATATGATATTATCCAAGACTGCCATTAAACGCGGGGTCACCTTCACAATGATATATCTGATTGTAATCGGGTTCGGTCTGTTTTCCCTGAGCCGGTTAAAGGTGGATCTGTTTCCGGATATCACCTTTCCGGTTATCGGGGTGATCACCCAGTACGAGGGTGTCGGCCCCTTTGATATAGAGAATCTCGTAACCAGACCGCTGGAAGAAGCGGTGGTTTCGGTGGAAAACGTCGAAACTATCAACTCCCGTTCACAAAGCGGCACCTCTATCCTGATCATCGAATTCGACTGGGATACTGATATGGATCAGGCCGAGATCGACGTCCGGAAACAAATCGATATCATACGGGACGCCCTGCCGGAGGAGGTGACGGATCCCATTACCTTCGCCTTTGATCCCTCTATGCAGCCCATCACGTTCCTTGCACTGTCCAGTGATCAGATGGGACTGGCCGAACTGCGGCAGACTTCGAAGGAGCAACTGGAACCCCGAATCGAGCGTATTCCCGGTGTGGCCTCAGCGGAAACACAGGGAGGGCTTGTTCGGCAGATCAACGTGATGGTCAATCCGCAGGAGCTGGCTGCAAAGGGTCTGGGTATCAACCAGCTGGTGAATGCGATCCGTATGGAAAACCTGCAGATTCCGGGTGGCCAGATTGAAGAAGGGATGAGCGAATTCAGCGTACGCACCTACGGTGAATTCCAGTCGGTGGACGATATCAAGCAGGTGGTGGTCGGTCAGGAAAGCGGTTCCCCCATCAGGCTGGAACAGGTGGCGCAGGTATCAGACAACTTCAGAGAACCACAGAGTTATGTCCGCAACAACGGCAGAGAAAGTGTGGTTCTCACCGTCATGAAGCAGTCCGATGCGAACACGGTCAACACTACAGAAGCCGTGCTGGCCGCCATTCCCGGCCTGGAACAAGTCGCCGGTTCCGGCGTGCACATCGAAGTGATTTATGACCTGGCCTCCTTTATCAACGAGTCGATAGCGAATCTGACGAACACCGCCCTGCAGGCCTTTCTGCTGGCAGGCATTGTGTTGTTATTTTTCCTGC
>DATFLS010000040.1:0-2715 GCA_035267465.1 bacterium | reverse complement strand
AATGCAATTCCGTGCCCTCGCCGGAGGTCGGCATTACCGGCATCCCTGCTTACGGGGCTGGAAAAACCCTCCGTTAACCCATCCAGGTTCGCTGCCGGTTCAATTCGCCGGCCAGGGTGTTTTTTGCTATGATCACGTCTTCTCTGACCTGAAAATCGAACATGCCGGCCACGATGAAGTCGGCGCCGCTTTCATACGCATATTTGAATCCATCGCTGGGATGAATCGCCCCGGCTGCCAGTACTTTATAGGCAATCCAGGGGCGTTCTACTGTTTGCATAAACTCGGCAGTTTCCCGGGGATTGGTACACCAGATGTTATCATGGGATTCGCCGCTGTCGGCGTAGAAGTCTCCCTCCACTTCCTCCGGTCTGGCCGACCAGTAATTATGGTGATGGAGGGTTTTCATATAGAAATCGGGATGTATTCCGGCGCTCTCAACCGCTTTCGGGACTTCCAGCGAGTGTCCGCCCACCCCGGCGGGAATCCCGTTCGACTTGATGAACTCGATGACTTCCCCGATGAGATCCACCCGGTTCAGTCTCACCCAGCGATCCGCAATCCCTCCCTGGATGAAGGCCGCGCTGGCGCCGTTATCGACGGCCATTTGAATGTTGGTTTCGATATCATCGGACTGGGGATTGCACTGGGCGATCCAGTGCATCTCGCCGCCGAATTCATTCCAGAATCGCTGCAGCACGTTCACCGGCTGCATATCCCGGGTATGGTTGTTGAGTATCACCGTATTGATGCCTGCTTCCTCGGCAATCTGCAGGGTTTCCATGATCTTTTCATCGGTGAAATAGTTTTTGAACAGAGTATTTCCATAGATGAGATCCCGGGCGTGGGCATACCCCGCAACTAAATTCCCCCCGATTATTAACCGGCTGATCTCCAGATCACCGATTGTGCCGGTCTGCAGATTTTCCACATAGGTGTTCAGCTGCTGCGTATTCGGTGAGTTGACACTGCTCGCCAGCAGGGCGCGTTCTTCGATGCTCATTTTCCCCAGGGCGGCTCCGGCGGAGAGCAGCACAGACTTTATTAGAAAATCTCGCCGGTTCATGTCATCAGACATAGACATCTCCTCCCATTGTTAAGAAGGTTATGAGCATAAATTTCCCATAAAAAATAACTGTGAGGTCCGGAAATGGGTTAACCATGCAATTCAGACCATGTATTACTTAAATATTGCAAACCTTATACCAGAATTGCTGCTCTCATGTAATCCATTGAATACCCCATCATGGTATCAATGTCTGCGTACTTACACAAAAGTGTACGACAGGACACATACCAGCCGGTAAAATCACCACAGTCGGGCGCTCTCTGTTTGTCTGAACCCCTTGCTATTGTTGGGACACAGAAGGATTCAGCTCAAACTGGAATAATTATTGATCAATACACTGGTGTGAGATGAATCATTTAAGAGCTGACTGATTGAAAACTTTGAGTAGCCTATGAAGCAAAAACTGCACCTGGGAATGGAACTCAATGGTGAGAAATCTTCAAACCGCATGAGTCTATTGCTGCTGGAAGAATCCGACCAGATGGCATCCCTGCAGAGTTTTTTATCACCAGAGGATTCCGGCTGATACAGGAACCGGTGGATTTTGATGAATTTTTTCGAACGGTGGAATCGTTCATTCCCCACTCAATGAAATGGGTATCGTAGGAATAGACGCTATTCGTTTGTTCAGATAAGGAATGTAGATCATGGTTATAAAAATCTCCAAAAGGAGAACAAATAAGACACCAATTCGAAGATGTGCCCGGGGAGGATTCATACTCCTATTCCTATTCTGTGGAATCCTCAGGTGTCAGCAGATGCAAGCAGAACAACTCCGGCAATCCGTGATTATCCGAGGTCGGGTCGTGAATGCCTACGGTCCGTCGATGTCCGATGCTCCGGGCATTCCCGACTCCCAAATCCTGCTGGTCCAGCTCTCCGCCGACGGCAGAATGCATATCATCTCATCGGGCCAGTGGAGTACCGACGGCCAGGGTTTCTTTCAGATAGAAGCAGAGGTATCACTCTCCGGAATCCTCCTGGTACTTACCACGAGCGAAAACCTGCAGTTACATGCCGTGGCGGATACCACTCTCGCTTCCGGAATGAGCGTGGATATCGGCACCATTAATCCGGAAACGACCATTGCTACCAATCTGTTTCTGCAGCTTTATTCGGATGGACTGCGCGATCGCAGTGCATATAACGAAATTCTGACCAACGTACGAGCAGAGACGGATCTGATGAATCCGGATGCCCGGTTTATCTACCGCCCCCAATTGGTACCATCCGATTCCACCGCAGGTGAGTATCCGTTTCACTCTCTAAACTCCGGAAACTTCCGTCGAGATCAAGAATAAATTCATATTCAGACTTCGAACCGAGCGGGAACTTCGTCCTAACGGAGCTATCCGTGGATACAGCCTGCTGATGTGAACAAGGCGCGTCCGCTCATAGCCGCGAATGAACATTTGCAATTCGCGCGACACTCGCTGGCCGCTTTCGGCAACTCGTAAAGATCATTGGCTTGTTCCCCGGTGACGCACTCGTTGAGTATGTCCCGGGCGGTTCATACGTGGAACCTGTTAACTGGCATCATCTGTCAGACAACTCCCAGGGATCCGGTTCGGCCGCTTTCACCGGAGGATTTCTCCCACTTCGAGGAAAGAGTCAATGCAACCGGTCGTCTTTATGATGTTTCATTC
>DATFLS010000039.1:0-2256 GCA_035267465.1 bacterium | reverse complement strand
AGGAACCCTGGCCGAAGGGGGTTTTCGTAAAAAGTTTGGAAATGGGTAACAGTGCCTTCTGTCTGGTGGCAACATTCCAGGAACGAGTTGTGGGTTATATAATCGCATGGTATATTCCCCCATATTCGAGAACACAGAGTGAACTGCATATTCACAACGTTGCAGTGACGCCTCAAATGCAGAGACAAGGGCTGGGGAAACTATTACTAATTCAAACAGTGCAAGATGCGATAGAAGATTCCCGGGAAGTATGTGTGATCAGTCTGGAGGTAAGAGAGTCAAATACGGGCGCACAGGCATTTTATCGTTCCCTGGGATTTGAAATCACCGGAATTCGCCCCCGGTATTATAAAAACGAGGGGGCTCTTATAATGGAAGCCCGCTGTGAAGACGTTTTAAACAGGACAAGAGAATGAGATAGAGTTATGGATTGGTTCCGTCGAGTGAAAAAAAGTATTTTCCCGACCGAGAAGAAACAGATCCCGGACGGGCTGTGGGTGAAGTGTGACGGGTGTGAAGAGATTATCTATAAAAAAGAGCTGGCGAAAAACCACCACGTCTGCCATAAATGTAACCATCATTTTCGGATTGGCAGTTTAGAATATATCAAGATTTTACTGGATGAGGACAGCTGGGAGGAGTTTAACAGTCATATCCGGTCGGTGGACTCCCTCGATTTCAAGGCCTCCAAACGCTATGCCGATCAATTGAAGAGTGCCCGCCATAAAACCAATATGGAGGAGGCAGTCCGGACGGTTGTGGGAGCAATCAACGGCCATCCGGTGGTGATGGCGGTCATGGATTTCTCCTTTATCGGAGGGTCTATGGGATCGGTGGTCGGTGAAAAAATTGCCCGGGCCATTGACAGGGCGCGGGAGGAAAAGCTGCCCATGGTGATACTATCGGCGTCGGGCGGCGCCCGAATGATGGAAGGCGCCCTGTCGCTGATGCAAATGGCGAAAACCAGCGCCAAACTTGCCCTGTTCAGCGAAACGCGATTACCGTTCATCTCACTCTTAACCCATCCTACCACCGGCGGTGTGACTGCCAGCTATGCGATGCTGGGCGATTTTATCATCGCGGAACCGGGTGCGCTCATCGGATTCGCCGGGCCCCGGGTCATCAAGCAGACCATCGGACAGGATTTACCCGAGGGATTTCAACGCGCCGAGTTTTTAATGGAAAAAGGGTTCGTGGATCGGGTAGTGGAGCGAAAGGAGTTGAAGGACGAACTGACGCAGATTCTGGAGTTCTGTTTATTCGAGTCCGTACCCCAGTTAGAGAAAGATCCGCAGGTCGAACATGAGTGACCGTCCATTTATCCTGGTCACCAATGATGATGGTATCAATGCACCGGGTATCCAAGCCCTGTATCAAAGTATGCGAGAAATCGGGGAGGTGGCGGTGGTGGCGCCGGACAGGGAAATGAGTGCAGCGGGCCACGCGATAACGCTCTCCCATCCTCTGCGCGCAACGGAAGTAGAACTCAAAGGGGACCTCACCGGCTACGCGGTGAACGGCACGCCGGCTGATTGTGTAAAAATCGCTGTGAAAGCCATTCTGAACAGGATGCCGGATCTGGTAGTCTCCGGAATTAATTTGGGCAATAACACCGGAATTAATGTTATTTACAGTGGGACGGTTTCCGCCGCGACGGAAGGTGTTATCCTTGGGATTCCGGGGATTGCATTTTCGCTGGCAACCTATGAAAAACCCGATTTCAGGGCTGCCGGCAGAATTGCCGGATATCTCTCACGGGAGGTGCTGGAGAAAGGCTTGCCGGAAAATACCTTGTTAAATGTCAATATACCGGCAGGTACAATGGAGGATATTCAAGGATGCCGGGTGACAAAACAGGGCAAGGGATTATTTAACGAGAGATTTGACAAGCGAGTTGATCCGAGGCAGAGAACATACTATTGGATGACCGGTGAGCGAGGCACTATCGAGGAAGAGGAAGGCGCTGATGAACGAGTGGTTCGGGAAGGGTTCGTCTCGGTGACTCCCATTCACTATGATCTCACACATTATGCATTCCTTGAGCTACTGAAACAATGGCCGGTCTTTTCAAATGGGAGGTTTGATATAAAGGGAGGAAAGTGAGCGAAACGATTGCCATCATAGATTTTGGATCGCAATACACCCAGCTAATTGCCAGACGGATTCGGGAACTGGGTGTTTTTTCCAGAATTTTCTCCCCTTCGGTGAGTGCAAAGGAATTGGAAGAAGAGCAGCCGGCCGGTATTATTTTCTCCG
>DATFLS010000038.1:0-4360 GCA_035267465.1 bacterium | reverse complement strand
AGTTCCCCGATTCCCTTCATTCATTCTCACATCCCAGGTGGTTGGTTAATACGACCCTCCCCTCGAAGAGATCTACTCTATCAGGAGATTCCTCTGGTTCGGAAATGCTTAGCGACCTGCACGGATAGACCAACCACCCTTCACATCTCTCATGTCAATTCATTCAGATCTCATCGTTCATCGTATGGACCCGACCGACCGGTCGTGAACGACCGGATTTGAGTTGAAAGAGTCGACCGGGTTGCCTATCATTTATAATTCGTCAATTACTATAAGGAGCGGGTGTGACTATTGAACGCTTACAGTTGGTGCTCCAATACTATCGATTCTCGATTGGTTTTCTTCTGCTTTCCTCGGTATTTGCCCTGATCTTTTTCGCCGGCCAAATCTTTGGGAGCTATCCCTTCTATGAGTGGAGTATCGCCCTGGTGCATTTGGGCACCTTAGGGGCGTTGACTATCGGACTTATGGGGCTCTATCAACGGGTTTACTTCCCGCTGGAGGAGATCCGATTTCAAGCCTGGCCGTTGCAGACTATTCTGATTGTGTTGAGCTTGAGCGTACTCCTCATATTTGCCGGCATGGGAATACAGACCTGGCTACTGCTGGGACCGGGGGTACTGGGCGTATCTATCTCGTTACTCTGGTGGAGCATCCAATATTACAGGTGGTTTTTTCAGGCCAGCCGGGAAAAACGCGCAGGGGTTCTCTTGTTCGGAGCGTTGGGTGTTCTGGGATTGGTCGCTGCGCTGATCCTGGGTGATTACCTGCTCCATAGCTATATGACTGCCAGTGTGGTGCAGAATTTCCGTTTATCCCACATTCATGCCGGTTTAGTCGGGTGGGCTTCTTTGAGTTTGCTCGGACTGGGGGTAGCATTACGAGGCGAGGAATCCCCGGTGATGGGTTCCGTCGGTACGCTGCGGGGCAGCGCCTGGCTCTGGTTTGTCGGAATGGTCTTTCTGATCGTTCTCTTTGCAATCTGGCGGCTGAACCTCATCCTGATGGCGGCGGGAATCATTCTTCTGGGATTTCTTGGATACGGATACAGCATGCCGAAAGTAGACACGCCCACTGCATCCGGAGGAGATTCTGAAACCGCCACAGCCGGCAGACGACTTCTCCCCTTTATTATCGTAGGGTTCGCTGCCCTGTTTCTTACTATTCTCCTGGGATTCGATATCACGGCAAATTATCCGAGCGGTCGGGCAACTCCCCATCGCATGTTGGGCGTGGGCGGCTGGCTTTTAATGACTTACCTCATGACCATGCTTTCGGAAGTCCCGAAAACTCTCCGGCAGCTTTCACAGTCCAACGTGGATGAGACTTCCACCTTCACGCAACCGACAATGAATGCCGGTATAATCCGAGTCGGCTGGATAGCATTGACGGGATCGCTGGTGCTCGCATTGATAGGTTCTTTTGTCTCCCCGAAGTTGTTATATGCCGGATCATTCCTTCTGGCACTGGTGACTCTGGTGTTTATCGGCTATCTGGCCGTGCGCTTCCGTATATACAAAAAGAGAACGTAAGCAGGAAAATTGAAACTAATCTCTGTTCACCCAAGTAAACAAAGAAATCCGGAAAAGTGGCCTATCGGCGGTCAATGAACACCAGGGGTGATCCGTCTGACGCATTCCGGAACATAACCTGAAATCTCTCTCGAATCCAAGCCACAGAGGAGGGTGTTAATCTGTATGGCAACAATCAGTCGTGAACATATCATGAAATTACTTGAGGAGGTCAATTATCCCGGATTCAGCCGAAATATTGTTTCGTTCGGAATGGTCGGAGAGGTGGATATCCAGGATAGTACGGTGCACATTCAACTGCGTATATCTTCCTCGGATGATGAAAAGAAGGACCAGACCAAAGAATTAGTGCGGGAAAAAATAGAATCGCAGAGCGGAGTGGAGAATGTGTCGGTGTCGATTGTCGAGCCGGGGCAGGAGTCGGACGAATCTTCCCGGCAAAGCCAGAGCGGGGGTCAGAGCGCCAGTCAGTTTGACCGGGGAGATCCCTGGGCGGATCAACATCAGATATCGGAGGTTACCTATACCGTTGCCGTTGCCAGCGGAAAGGGCGGCGTGGGGAAATCTACCGTCGCTGCCAATCTGGCGGCTGCATTGAAACAACAAGGTCACGATGTGGGATTACTGGATCTTGATATCTATGGTCCCAGCCTGCCTACCTTATTCGGTATCCAGGATCAGCCCTATTTGACCAAGGATGAACGCATTGCTCCCCTGGAGAAATTCGGTATTAAACTCATGTCATTCGGGAACATTTTGGGAGATGATTCGCCGGTGATCTGGCGCGGTCCCATGGTTGCGAAGATGGTGGATCAATTTTTAAACGGGATTGCCTGGAGCGCATTGGATTACCTGATTCTGGATCTCCCGCCCGGTACCGGCGACGTGCAGTTAACCCTCGTCCAGAAGATCGCTATCACCGGGGCGGTGATGGTTACTACTCCCCAGGAATTGGCGCTGCAGGATGTGAAACGGGGCGCTGACATGTTCAGAAAAGTGAATTCCAGAGTGCTGGGCATTATTGAAAATATGAGTTATTTCACCTGTCCGCATTGTGGGGAACCCACGGAAATATTCAGTCGCGGGGGCGGACAAAAGGAGAGTGTTCGACTGGGAGTTCCGCTGCTGGGAAGAATTCCGCTGGAACCGGCAGTCATGGAGACCAGTGATCTGGGGGAACCGGTGGTTTTCAGCCGGGAGGATTCCGAAGCAGCCCGGGGATTCCTCCATATCGCCGGGAAATTAGCGGAACAAATGCAGGCAACTGTCGAATAAATGTTGTAAACACAACCGAAGGCATCTGACAAGTGAGTGTGATCCCTCAAGGGTATTGTTCTGCCTGTGAGATAAAGTGCTTTCGTCAGACGGACCGGACCTTTATCTTGACTTCAAGATATACAGGAAATAAATTCGGTAGATTATGCACGAAAAGGCACGTTCCGTTATGACAGACGATATCGACACGCTGCAGCAGGAAATTCTGCAACATGGTGTTCTTCCGCGGCATATCGCAATCATTATGGACGGAAATGGCCGGTGGGCCAAAGCGCGCAGTCTCCCCCGGGTTGCCGGGCATAACGAGGGCATTAATTCTGTCCGCGAAATTGTGCGCACCTGTGGAGATCTCGGTATTGAAGTATTGACATTGTACACTTTTTCAATCGAGAACTGGAATCGGCCCGCGAATGAAGTCTCGGCCCTGATGAGCCTCCTGCTGGAAACCATCCGGGAGGAAGTGGAAGATCTGGAGAAAAATAATGTGAAGTTACAGGTACTCGGCGACCTGAATGAAATCCCGGAAGGACCGCGTCAGGGAATGCTGGAAGCGATTGAGCGGACGCACGACAATACGGGATTGGTCCTGAATCTGGCGTTGAATTATGGCGGACGTCAGGAAATTCTGGAAGCCGTGGAAAAACTGTATCGGGATATTGAGTCCGGGAAGCACTCCATTACCGATCTGAGTGAAGACCTCTTCAGCCGATATCTCTACACTGCCGACCTCCCGGATCCGGATTTACTCATTCGGACCAGCGGAGAATCCCGGATTAGCAACTTTCTCCTGTGGCAGATTGCCTATACGGAACTATACATTACCCCCACTTTCTGGCCCGATTTCAGGAAAAAAGAGCTCTATAAGGCCATTCTCGACTACCAGTGCCGCGAGCGGCGATTCGGTAAAGTAAGTGAGCAAGTGAATAATCGACAATCTATACTGCTGGAGCAATCATAATATTTATGCAAGTCAGATTTTCCCGCGACTATCCGCTGTTGTTTAGCCTCCTGGTGCTCTTATTATTTTTCTGCTTTCCTGAAAGCGGCACCACTCAATTATATGCCCAGGCTGAGACAGCCGAGGAAGAAGGGGTCCGGCTGTTAGGCGTTTCAGTCCAGGGCAACATAACAGCCAGCGCCTCCCAGATTATTGCCAATTCGGGATTACGGGTTGACCAAACCCTGTATGCGGAAACCATCCAGAAAGCGATCCAGCGAATCTACGATATCGGTTTGTTTTCCGATGTCAAGGTATTAGTGGAACAGCAGTCGGCAAATGCCGTGTATCTTGTCATCCAGGTGGAAGAATGGCCCCGGTTGGGAACCATGAATTTCCAGGGGAACAAAAAGATTAAACGAAATAAGTTCAGCGAGGAGCTTGATCTCCTTCCGGGGCAGGTGTTAAGTGATTACGACATCCACCAGGCGGCCAAGAAGATTAAGTCGATGTATAAGGAAAAAAATTTCCTGCTGGCGGAAGTGGACACCTTGCTGCAACCCGATCCCAATCGGGAGGGGTATGTGGATTTGACCTTTCGGGTTACTGAAGGGAG
>DATFLS010000037.1:0-2296 GCA_035267465.1 bacterium | reverse complement strand
CAGCTATTTGACTTCGGTTGGTCTTGAAGCGGTTATGGCAGATGCCCGGGAAATTATGGTAACCGACTCCCAATTCGGCAAGGCGCTCCCGTTGATGAAGGAATCCACCGAACGCGCCAGAGTAGAAGTGCTCCCCTATCTTGATCAGGGTGTGGTCCCGGTGATGCAGGGATTCATCGGGAAAAGCCAGGATGGTTTAATCACGACGCTTGGACGCGGTGGGTCGGATTACAGTGCCACGTTGGTTGCGGCCATGCTGCATGCAGAAGCCGTGGAAATCTGGACCGATGTGGATGGGGTGATGACAGCGGATCCCACCATCATCCGGGATGTCAAACGTATCCGGCGCATAACCTTTCAGGAAGCGGCGGAATTAGCATATTTCGGTGCCAGAGTGCTTCATCCGGCTACCATATTACCGGCGATTGAGTGTGGCATTCCGGTCTACGTGCTGAATACCATGCACCCGGAAGACAGCGGGACGGAAATTCTCCCGATCACTGAAGATCGGTCTCCGGGAGACTCGCTGGTGAAATCTATTGTATATAAAGAAGGCCTGACCGTTATCACCCTCAAATCCACCAGAATGCTGATGGCCTATGGCTTTATGGCGAGCATTTTTAACGTATTCAATCGGTACAAGACTGCGGTTGATCTGGTCTCCACCTCGGAGGTGAGTGTATCGATCACCATTGATAGTACGGATCATCTCGAGGAAATCCTGGACGAACTTAACCGGTTTTCGGAAGTCGAGGTACAGCATGGGAAGGCCATTGTGTGTGTGGTTGGCGAAAAAATCAAAAAGGTACACGGCATGCCGGCACAGATATTTAACGACCTGAAGGACAAGGAGATTCACCTCATCTCCCAGGGCGCATCGGAGATTAATATCAGTTTCGTCATCGATGAAGCGGAACTCGACGAGATCGTCCGACGACTACACGATCGGTTTTTCACCGGACCGATCAATGAAGAAGTCTTCGCAGCAGCATCGCTGGGATAACGATTGCGGGGCGGGCTGTGAAAAGCTTGCCTATGCCGTCACCGGATCAATACCGGATGCATCGCGAGTAATTCCTGCCTGGACATGCCACCCTTGAATGTAAAACAGAAAAGATCACCTGAGCCACGGAACTCGCCTGCGCTGCAGCCCAGGCAGGCTGAAGACTCCGTTTACGCGCCGATACAGGTGCGTGTTTAACTACTCATGTACAGGTCAGATAACTCATCAGAGACGTCTGGCAGTTTGATTCTCCACCGTTACATTCCTTATTTTCCGCAAAGTTTGACCCGGCAGAGATCCGATTGCAGTTGTCAGCAATGATATCTAAATTTTAAGGATTATGACTCAGGCCATAATTACAGAATCAGCAGCGTTACAACAATGATCGAGAGCTGCTGGGACGAAACTAATGCGCTCCCGGACGGTTCAGAGGTTGTATAGTCGGGAACTGCTAAGGTTCTGGTATATTTTAACCGATATTACTCATATGAGGTTTTAGATACAATCTATGAATGATACAAGACATATAATTTTTGTCGTGGCAGACAGCCTGCGATACGACAGTGTCTGGTCGAACGGTGATGCCCAATTACCGACTCTTCAATCCAAATCCACGACATTTAATCACGTCTATTCTTCAGGATGCTGGACCTTACCGTCCCATGCTTCCATGTTTACCGGGTTGCTGCCCCACCAACATGGGGCCACCACCAGATCCCGCGGGTTACAAGATTCGCTGCAGACGGTGGCTGAGCATATGCGCGAACAGGGCTACCAGACCATCCAGCTGACGGCCAATCCCGTGACTACCCATATATTCGGACTGGATCGTGGTTTCGACCGAACAGAACGCGTATGGCAACAGGCAAATCTGAAGAATGTGCCCTTTGCGAATCTATTCGTGCTGGCCGGAAAACGCAGAATTCGTGATAAGTTTCTTCGGGGCGATTTCATCACCGGAAAGATGACCGAGGACATCCAGGCAGGTCAGGCATGGGTGCGTGCACTGGGTCCCATGCAATTTGACAGAGCTAAACAAATCCTGGAGGAAGCCGAAAAAGCCGGTCAAAAAGTATTTCTGTTCATCAACCTGATGGAAACCCACTTTCCTTATCATGTGGGATTGCAGTTTCACATTCTCTCGCGCGGTATTCTCGATAAACTTCGCGAAATCAAAAGCCTCTTCCATCTGGTAAACCAAAGCTGGCTGAAACGGGATAAAGAATATATTCGTCCCAAGATGCTCTCAGTGCTCCGGAGACGACAAAAGCTAGCCTGGCGGTGGTTTTCGAG
>DATFLS010000036.1:0-2086 GCA_035267465.1 bacterium | reverse complement strand
TTGGGGCACTCATGTATATTCCGGTTTCGGCGATGTTTTTCCTCATTGGGACCGCCTTATTCTCGTTTTACACCCATCATCCGGGATTGTTGGATGCCTCGGTGAATGCGGCCCAGAAACCGGACGCCGTTTTTCCTTACTTTATAGTGACCCAGCTCCCGCCGGGAGTAACCGGTCTCCTGCTGGCCGCCATCGCCGCGGCTGCCATGAGTACGGTCGATTCCAGCTTGAACAGCTCCGCCACGCTCATCCTGCGGGACATCTACAAACGCTATTTTCGTCCGCACGCCGGAGAGAAGGAATCCATGCGGGTTTTATATGGCGCGACCCTGGTCTGGGGGATGCTGGGGACAGGGATTGCCCTGGCCATGATCAACGTCCGGAGTGCGCTGGATGCCTGGTGGCAGCTGGCCGGTATCTTCAGCGGAGGGATGCTGGGTTTATTCCTGCTGGGCTTGATTTCCAGAAAAGCAAAGAACCCGGCGGCTGTAACCGGTGTGATCATCGGGATTTTGGTCATTCTCTGGATGACCCTATCTCCTACCTGGACAGGAACCCTCAGGGCATTCCGCAGCCCGTTCCACAGCTTCATGATCATTGTGATTGGCACCCTGACCATCTTACTGGTCGGGATGGCGGTCAGCCGGTTGAAACGCATTCGGAAAACGCTCGAATAAACAGCGGAGTGCTCCGCACAGAGCACTGGGGAACGGCCGTATTTCGGGAGGTACAGGACAAGAGTTGCATGGCTGGCTCATGACTTTGAGGCTGTTAAGGCGCCCCCAGACAATATTACCTCCAATGAATTCGTTATCTACCTACCGGTGGTGTTTCACTTATTATCCGGCATATACTATGTCATTTTGTGCCTGATTGTTACATTTTTTTCTCTACTCCCATTGTAATAAACCCGCAGAAATTTTATAATTAAACTTGAATCATGATGTACCGTTACCATACGGTGAGTGGCTCTAAGAGCGAAAATAAAAGGAAGTAGGAGGGTTTTAATGACTTTAAAAAAACAGTATCTGAAAAGCCGGCCTGTCTGCAAAGTAACCTTCAGACTGCCCAAAGAAGCGGTAGAAAATGCGGACGCCGTCCATCTGGTGGGAGAATTTAACAACTGGGATCGTCAGGCGACTCCCATGGAAAAACTCAGGAGCGGTGAATTTAAAAAAGTCGTGGAGCTGAATCCCGGTAATGAATATCAATATCGTTATCTTATCGATGGCGAGCGGTGGCAGAACGATTATGCCGCAGATAAATATCTCCCGAACCCGTATGGAGACGGTGACAATTCCGTAGTCGTTGTTTGATTCCTTATGCCTGGAGATCATTCCATCCTGGGGAGACTCTTGCTGTGACTTGATTCAGATGAGAGAACTGCAGGATACGAGGAAGCAAACTGGCCGCGAGTAAGCGGAAGGACAGCGGGTGAATATGATCGTAAGGGGTCAAAAAGTACGAGGCGGCAGGTAGAGATAGGGTCTTCCATTCGATCTGTATTCCGGCCCCACAGTAAGAATTTCGGCCACTTCATTGATCCCGGACCCAGTGATGGAAGCTTGATAACCTGGATGGGAACGAAACTACAGGATAAACCAGAGAAGGGAATCATCCCGGGGAGCAATCCGGGCTGCACTTGATTCCGACAGTTCTCCCCGTTTATTTCAGTCAAACTTGATCTATCAGATAGATGAATACAGTGATGCGAGGATCATTCTCTAAGGTAGATAGTTCGATGTATTCGTTTTCTTGTCTTTGGCCTGAGGATACCTCCGGTACCCCAACATGTACCCTATTCGTATTATCCTTGACTTCACCGCCGACATCCGACGACGCAAGAGGAAGTAAAATGCCATAAGCCAGCCGTTTGTATGATCCTCGTCCGTGATTCATTGCAGAAGGAGCGCGTGCATGGACTCATCGACTCAAAAGTTTACCAGACGGGCCATCCACGATACCGTTGACATTCAGCGCACCGACCAGGGGATACCGCGAATTATCGCTTCCAACCGGGAAGATCTGGCTTTTGCCGTGGGATATGCCCATGCCAGGGACCGGCTGGTGCAGATCATGATGGTTC
>DATFLS010000035.1:0-3857 GCA_035267465.1 bacterium | reverse complement strand
TAAATCCCACTACAAACGCACCGAACAGCAGGATGTTGAGCACCACCAGAATCCACAGACCGTAATCGTAGGTATTTTCCATTGCCAATGTTTCCTTATAGCATCGAATTAGCCTGTGTGATCCATGAAGCCATTCTCGTGATTAGCCACTGAACTCTTGAAAACAGTCTCCGGCTTCTTCTCGGATGCTATTTTAACGCCGGAGTAGCAGAAACAATAGAAACGCCCTCGGAAGTAGCTATAGTACTAGGTCTCCCTTTCTCTGATCTGCATTCTACACACCGGATCCGGTTGATACTGTGGATCAAAGGTCCACTCCTTTGACCGGATCACCGAACTTCCCTTCTGACGAATTTTTCCGGTCCTTTCATTCGGCCATTCAACGACTCCCGGATGTTCCGGCCTGCTCTTTTGGATCTCTGGCAATCAATTTTCCCTTGAGTTTTCCCTTGCCACAGGTGAATTCATATTCTCCTGGCTGGAAGGGAATCACCACAACTGATGAGCGGTCAAACGACGGCAAAGGCTCCCTGATTCCGAAATCCCTGAAGACCACTTCCTGACTGCACTCCCTATCTTCCAGCCGGAGGAAGCGTATCTGGACCGGGCGTCCGGCATCCACCAGGATCTTGTCAGGAGCGAATCCGCCCTGCACTTCGACCTGGGCGAATTGAACTCTGGCGGGTGTGACGGTTGCAGTCGCTGCTCTGTTAGAATCAACCGCATAATACCAGATCAGGACGCCGACAAGTACGAGCCCACCGGCTGACAAAATAGAGTACAGGAAGTGCCATTCCATCACTTCTCTCCTTGTAGTTGCACATCATGAAAGAAGCCAACACCCACGTCGGATTCATGTACTCACTCTGTCGGGATGGCTTCTAGTCTGCGTATTTTTCCGGATCACTTTCAAACGCTTGTTTACATCCCGAAGCGCAGAAATAATAGGTTTTGCCTTTGTATTCCACTTTTGCTGCTGCGTTCTCCGGACTAACGGTCATACCACAGACAGGATCTTTTTTCATTATCATACTCCTTGCGTTTAATAATTGATATCTTATGACTTGGCAGTCCACCGTTGGACAATCTTGCCATTATCGAGTTGAAACATCTCCCAGCGGAAGGATTCCGCGGGTACTTTTGCGTTCAAATTCCTCACACACTGCCGACGTATCTTAACGCTGACGATATCGTGGTTCGTTATCAGCTCAACGACTTGATACTGTACATGATCAAAAATCTGCTGTTGATTTATCCAGAGATAAACAAAATGCACCTGTACATCATCAAGGCACTCCCCTACCAACGTATCCTCGTGACAAAACCGACATGATCGGGCGATGAATTCAGGTAGCTTGTTTATATCGTTCATGTTGTAAACGCTATCTATAAACCGGCATACCACCCAGGCATTCAGCTGGTTCTGCAGGGTTCGAACTATCCTCTTTTTCATTTAACCGATCCCTCTTTTCGGTACGTTTTTAGTGTCGCCCTTTTCCTCCATGGAGGAATGAGAGTGGTGTCCGTGCATGAACAGATGCATCCCGATGCACCCTCCCAGTAATACAAGCAATACCCAATTCTCAGTCAGCCACTGCATGGTTATCTCACATTTGCCTGTTAAATGTTTCACTCTGTTTCAAATTTTCTTCAGTACCATCAAGCTTTCTCCCGTACTATGACAAGAACAATGCCAGCAGAAGTCTGTTCAATCATCTCAGAATAGACATCTTCCCGACCGCAGCACTCTTCCGCCTTATCGGACACATTATTCTCATTGCCCTGAAGAACCGAACCTTCCCCCGATGTATAATATTCCACACCGTTACCGGATGAGTAGCAGAATATTCTTCAATCGCTCTGTAGGTAGAGGCGGAGGAGATTCCGTTGTAAGTAGTACTCGGCAACAGGAGAGAATGAGGACAAACCGGCACAGGATTTGAATGTGAGTACAGTGTGATGTAATCAGACAATCTTTTCATATAACTTTGAGGACAAAGCAATGGCTTCTAAGCGGAAATCGGTGCAAATCAAAGGCATGTATGGTACCTGCTGCGAGTATCGCATAGAACATGGGCTGCAATATGTCCCCGGTATTCTCGATGTGTCCGTTCGCTTTCCCATCCATGCAGCATTTATCAACTACGATCCGGAGCTGCTGAACTGGAAACGGATGGATCGTCATCTCGAGCGGCTTGGATATCAGCGGGTGGAGACGACTGCCACCGTCACTGTCCCCTTGGACGGATACAAGAATGCCGTGGCACCGGACAAACTCCGCTCCTTCTTTGATGCCACCCCCTGGATTGAGGAAGTGCAAGTTGCTTCGGATAATTCTTCGGTTTCCGTCTCTTACGATTCGAGGGCGTGGGCTCCTTCAGACATTGTAAAGTTGGTATCCGAGGAAATTGTGTGTAGCACACAAGGAGGGACCACCCGTAATCGCATGTTCGTCACAGATGGAAATTGAATGGTGGATTCCGGCGGCACACCGGTCGAGATATTTGTGCGGTGTTCTTCCAGCGTTCCCGTGGACGCAAGACTCACTGGAATAACAGTCTTCGACTACTCACCATTCGAGGTATGCTATCACACCATGTGTTCATCAAGCATGCTGGATTTGGGGCGAAAGCTCCTGCCGGCGTAGTAGCTGGGCATTAATGGCGACCATCGCCGTACTCAGCGACTTCACCAGGATAATCCCGGCCGGTTCGATGGCCGCGTCGGTGCCGCTGCCGATGGCAATGCCCACATCCACCCGGGTGAGGGCCGGCGCGTCTGTGATCCGCTCAGCCGTATCCGGCATGCGCTGTGCCAGTTCATCCAGTGCTCCGGACGCCTGGCGGATCCTGCGCATTTCAATCCAGTGGCCCATTAGCATGATATCAATAAGCGTGATCAATTCCCAGAAGAAGCCGGTTCCGACCACGGGGAATAACATTGCCAGGTTGTACACGAATGCCACGGTGATGGCCAGTAAAATCAGAATCATCATCCCCGGTTGTCGGTTGCGCAGTTCCGGCATTGCAATCTGTAAGAACGGCAGACCACAGTAGAAGAAAATGATGATGGAAAAATTGGTCACTCCACATGAACCATACAAATACCTGTTCTGTCTGTGTTCTTTCTATTCCTGTCTCTTACGTAATTCTTAGGAACTGTTTCATCCAGAGATGGTAATCAGGTTGCTTCACCTCAGTGGCTCTCCATATCTCCAGTGTGCATTTCTCCGTCATCATGCCCCCCACTCTCATCATGACCATCATCCTCCCCTGAGTCATGCATACCATCACCTTGATGGTCACCCAGTATTTCCATCATCATGTTTTCTCCGAAATAAAACCCGTGTGGGCCATAGGTGGGCTTCAGGGTTTTTGTCTCTGACTCCCCGGTGTCTTTATTGCGGACTGTCATGGTCACAGAAGTATCATGCAAATGCTGAGCTTCCGCTTTGATGGTTGGATCTTCCAGCCGTACGGAAAAATTTACAGTATGTTCCTCTGCCGGTTCGATCACCCCCATCCCAACCGCACCATAAGTTTTCACCGGTCCCGCTTCCAGGGTGATCCGGAGAGAGTCCCCCGCTGTTTCAGTCACTAGCGTGTCACCAACGACTGCGCCCGTCAAAGTGCTGTCAAACGAAAAATTCGGAAATTCCACATCCACATGCGACAACCATTGAGTGCTGGTTTCCGCGGTACGGTAAAAGTCCGGCGGCTCCACCTCCAGTTGGAGATCATAGGTGGTATCCGGCATGAGTGCTGCATTCGTTTCGTACCTGAAACCATGGGTGCCCTGGACGTGATCCAACGGTATCTCCAAGGTATCAGTATGTGAAATGGCCACCAGCGTCACTT
>DATFLS010000034.1:0-9066 GCA_035267465.1 bacterium | reverse complement strand
CTCATGCTTACTTAAATATGATTGAGAACATCATATTTGTATTATACCATATTAAAACGGCTCGACTTAGTCAAGGAAAACTTTTAAGAGGATAGAGCTATGAGCTCAAGAAGCACTCCACTGGTCCTTTTTATGACAGAGTATCCGACGGACTGTCGTGTCCGATCTTATTTGACATTTGACTGTCTTCCGGGGGCTGCCTGGTGCACAGCCGGACCTGCGTACGATATACATCTATGCAAAAATTTGTGAATATTTTATTCGGGAGGCTGCAGGTGGTCGATAATTTTATTGTGGATTCCGTTAGCAACCGGTGGTGTCATCTTTGGAAGCACGGGTGCCCCGGTTCGTCAGAATCCCAGGCCCACCGTGTTGGTTTCCACCTTGCAGAGATACAGATCGGCAGTGATGAAGAGAGTGGTGCCGTTCGGACCGCCGAAGGTACAATTTGCTGTTGCCTGGCCGGTACTGATTGTGCCCAGGTGGATGCCGGTTGCCGAAAATACATGTATGCCGCCTGGTCCGGTGGCAAACAGGTTCCCGGATTTATCCACGGTCATGCCATCCGGTAGTCCGGGCCGCCCTGCTTCATGCCATTTGGTGGCATCGTAGAAGACTGTGCCGCCCCCGATTTCGCCATTGGCCAGGACGTCATACACCATCCAGCGAGGGTAGTCGGGATCTGAAATCGCCACATATAACTTTTGCGCCGTGGGCGAGAAGGCAATGCCATTGGGAAAGGTGAGATCATCGATAAGTAACTCCAGTTCGCCGGAACTGGTTAACCGATAGACCCCATTAACATCGAGTTCTTTCCGCGGAGAATCATTCAGATTTTCCAGTCCATACGGTGGATCGGTAAAATAAAGATCACCGCCGGATTTAAAAACCGCATCGTTGGGACTGTTCAGGCGATTTCCGTTAAAATTGTCCGCCAGCACTGTTCGGGTGTAGTTCTGCTGGTTTAACCGGACAATTGCGCGGTTGCCGTGATCACACATGACCAACCGGCCGCGGGGATCCAGCACCAACCCGTTCGTGCCCAGCTCCTCGCCCGGCGGATCTGCCCACATATATCCGGCAGGCCGCAGGAATACCTCCAGCCCTTCCTGATCGCTCCAGGCGTAGATGGTATTCCCGGGAATATCCGAAAAAAGTAATTTATTCTGATCCGGGATCCAGACAGGCCCTTCCGCCCAGTCAAATCCCTCGGCGAGGACTTCAACTTCAGCGTTTTCGGAAATCAATTCATCAAATTTCTGGTTGACACGCTCGATCTGCCCGATTGTGGATCCGCTGGGGTGCTGACAACCAATGAACACCAAAACGGACAGGAGTATTGCCGGGATTACCGAATGGAGGAGCACGCTTTTTTTCACGTTAGGTTTCCCCGCTGCTTGATTTTCATTCCTGAATTCCGGTACGATATTCCGAATATAACGATTTTTCCCAATCATGGTGATTAAAATACGATGTGAGCTTTGTGATTGCTACAGGAATTTCTGTATGAGAACGTACCTCGGGTATCCGGCCGGGAAGTTCCACACCGGTTGGCTGGCGCTCATTCATATACTTCATCACGATCAACCGGAGAGGGAATCTCCGGAGGAACTGCCCAGTTACCAGAATCTGCTGCCAGTGGAGTCTGCTCACTGATACTGTCCCGGGAATCATCAGGTTTGCATTTCTTTCCACCCGAAGCATTTTTTCACGCCGGCATGCGGAATGGCACCCTGCACTATTTTTTGGCGTGTAGTTCGGCTCCCAGATATTTTCGTAATTCTTGGGTGATACCGGAGTTTCTCAGTTTCTTGAGGCCCTGGGCCTTGATCTGACGGATCCGCTCCCGGGTCAGATTATACTTTTCGCCAATCTTGCCAAGAGTCATAGGATAATCCTGATCGATGCCATAGTACATCCGGATGATATCCGCCTCTTTCTCAGACAGTTGCTTCAGCGCGCTTTCCAGCTCGTAATGCAGCGACTCAAAATCAAAGGATTCATCCGGCTGGTCCGCAGTTTCAGACGGCAGCACATTGAGGAGAGTCATCTCCCCGTCTTCATCTCTGGCAGCATCCACCGACTTTTCGCGTTCGGCGGCTTTTCTGGCCTCCTTAATTCCTTCTCTGGTGGCGTTCATGGCTTCTGCTACCTCTTCATCGGAGGGTTCGCGTCCATACTTTTTTTGGAGCTGGTCTTTGGTTTTCCGCATTTTCATGACGTTGTCGACCTGATTCATAGGAAGCCGGACTTTACGCGTCTTCTGGGAAATCGCCTCCAGGATGGCCTGACGAATCCACCATACGGCATACGAAATGAACTTGAAGCCCCGGGTCTCATCGAACCGGACGGCCGCCCGGATTAACCCGACGTTGCCTTCACTGATCAGATCTTCCAGCGACAGGCCCTGGTTCTGATATTTTTTCGCCACACTCACCACGAATCGAAGGTTGGCGCGGATCAGCTTATTGAATGCCTGCTGATCGCCTTGCTTGATGCGTTTGGCCAGTTCGATTTCTTCGTCTGGTTCCAGGAGATGCTCTCTATTAATTTCTTCAAGATATTGTTCGACTACCCGGCTGGAATTCGGATTGGTTTTGGCCATGTATTCTCCCTCCTCTTATTTTATCGCTTCGACTTTGATTCAGTCTCGCTCAGGTTAGATTCGATTCCCCCATCAAGGCTGTTTTATCTGACCGTCGCCTGACTTGAACCACCTCACTCCCTCTGCTGGCTGTTCATATGCACTCCCTTTTACTTGATTGCCTGTTCAAATGTTCACATATAATTTGTTCTTATCTTTCTTCTTTTTGGTTATAGGTAAGTGTTTTCCCCGGTATGTATCAAGGGTAAGTTTTTCCTCTCCCAACCGGCAAGATTTATCTCTCCCGGCTGACCGGGTAAATCCTCCGGCCTGATGCCTCATTGTTTCTGTCACTGCGGCAGATATTAACCGAGGGTATGGACACGCAGGTAGAAATATCAGGATATCGACGTCAACGCAACGGAGATATCTTGCGAATAGTCAGCCATCGATGGGAGTGGGTTCGAGCAAGGAATTCTTCCCATCAGGATATTGTCTCCATCACTGGGGCCATCGCTGTAAAAACCGTTGAATACTGATCGGTGAAGATCCCTCGTAATGATTGTTGATACTGAGATAGAAATCACGCTCCAGCCGGATTTCCTCCGCCGCGATATCGGCAATCTCCAGCAGTTCCTCTCCGCGATCCGCCACCACTTCGATCCACTGACTCCCGGTTCTTTCCTCGATATCCTTCCGATCACCTCCATGAAGCCGGAAAAGCGAGAAGGCCCCGGTATTCCCGAATTTGCGATAGATATCAATCGGTGACGGCATATAATACCCGCTGAGATATACGTGAGGAATGTTCCGCTCCTTCAGAAACGTAAAGTACTTGCGGTTCAGATAATTCGGATTCCGGGATTCAACGGCGATCGGTATGTCCGGCCGGGTCTTTTCCAGAAAGCCGTCCAATAGTTCGAGAAATTCCCTCACCCCGCTCATCATCGACTTATTCAGATACGAAAACTGGAGGATCACGGCCGCCAATTTATCTGCGGCTGGCTCCAGTGCCCATCGGAATTGTTCCCAGAGATCCGGATTCAGAAATCCATAGGGATTGAGTTCTCCGGCGTATTTCCGGTATTTTGTACTCTGCTGCTTATAGAAATGGGTGAGGGTGAGAGAGTTGGGCGCTTTCACCGTAAATCGAACCTCATCCGGGACGGCGTTCGCGTATGCAGCCACTTCCTCCCGATCCGGCATACGCGCGAATTCCGGTGGAAACAGGGACCAGAAATACTGATCCACCTCTACCATATTATAATACCGGGAGTAAGACTCCAGATATTTCACCCGGTCCTCCGGCGCATTTTCCGGATAGATGAGTCCCTCCCAGGAAGGATAATTCCAGGAAGCAGTGCCCACATAGAGATGTCGAGGTATATCCAGGGTGTCAAGCACTGATATTGCGTTCATTCCACCTTTGAGTTCATCGGCTACATCACCGCCTTGGCCCAGCTCCAATCGCGGAGAAAATTAATGCTTGATACGTGCTGATTCAACCACTCACCAACGGATCGGCTTTTATACCGGAGAGCTGGCAGTAAGCACGAAGCTCTTTTTCCAGATTCCCATAGATGAACAGCTGATGAAATCCGCGAACATCTCTGGTATCCCCGGCCCCATCTACGGTGGTTTCCACGGATGTCCGGCATCCGCCCGCCGGCGGCGTATCGTTATTGCCGAGAACTGTGCCGGTGCCGATAATCATGCGTTCCGGACCGTCAAATTCCATAATGGTGATTTCCTGTCCTTCCCGCCAGAACACCTGGGTGGCCACTCCCAGTTCCGATTCTGAATGGCTGCGAAGGACAAACGGTTCGCCGGGCCGGTCGAATCCATATAAACGGGTGGCGCTTACACAGTGGGCGCCGTTCAATGTGTTACTCACCGTATTGGGTGCGGGATCCTGCATGAAGCCGGGCCGGTCGAACAGCAGATGGGTCAGCTGCATGGAAATGGCGGCATTCCAATCCGCCTCACAGGCCGCGACCGTGCCCTCATCCAGGAACCGGGACCAGGCCAGACAGGGCGGGCAGGGAATCTGTCTGCTGCCTATCAGTCCCAGACAATCCATGGTAATCCCATGACAGTTCTCGTCTTCCATAATTTTGCGGGCGACGAAGTAATTTTTCGCGGCATTCAACATATCCTGTTCCTCGGGTTCGACAATCTTCCGGGCCTGGCTGTAGTAATAGTCGCACATTTCCTGCATCTCCCCGGTGCTCTGCATGGCGAAAAACTCATCTTTAAATCGCTCCCTGGGGATATAATGTAACGTGGTGCCGATCACATCCAGCGCCTGGTCCCGGAATTCGTTTCCCCGGACCACACATATCCGCGTATTGGCCATAGCCCAGATCGTCTTCAGCATACGCAGTCCGTATTCCAGCCAGGCGGTATTCTGGGTCGCGGCCACGAATAGTCTGTCGATATTTCGGGTTCCCTGGAGGTGTCCGGTAAAGGAGGTTCCCAACTGGCTGAACACAACGGTCGGGATCGCACCTTTCTTCTCGGCGATGGTGTTGATATGCGGCCACGCGGGATCGTTCAGGCTCATACTGATAAGCACCAGGCCGTCAGGCGGATCCTGCTGCAGATTCCGGATAAATGCCTCCACCATGGAGTCGCTGTGCAGCGGTTTTTCCGCAATGTCCAGCGAAAGCCCGAATTTCTCCGCCGCTTCGGTCAGGATCAGCGTATACTGTTGTTGATGCGCCTGGATATTGTACTGCGCCCCCGGCCATCCCATGTAATACTGTTCGGTGTCCGGCCGTACAAATGCCACCCGAATGACTGGTTGATTCTCCGGACCTATCGCCCCGGCCGTCCCCATCCCGGATCTCCTTAATATTCCCAATTTGCCGAAAGCGGCAATAACACCGGTCCCGGCGGCGGCAGAAGTTAGAAAAGTCCGGCGGCTCATGTTGGTATCCGGAGATCTCTGTTTCTCTCTGTGATGGTTTGGCGAATGCGGGTTAAGGGTTTCTTGAGTACACATATGTCCCCTCCTCTCTTAAAATGATCAGTTGTGAAGTCACTCTCTGTATTTAAACCGCCGCAACTCAGCATCGCGGCTGATGCTCGCAGAAGGGACAACAAACACATCGCTGACATGCATACATTGCTGTTCAAGAATTCACATGACCATGCAAATAATCTCATTGCGAGACTCGAACATTATGCAGGCTTTGCTCTTATGAAAGTATCTACTTTATTCTACGCGTAACTGTAGGAAAAGTAAAGCATCTCTTTGGTATCATCAGGGTGAATCAGCGCATATCTTTGAGTGGAGTCACCAGGTACAGAAATATGTATGCTGTCTCGCCAATCCAATTCACTGCTTGCTAATTGTAAAAAATGGTTGTAACATACCTATACATGATTGATATCATCACTATTGTATTCACAATTGATGCGTCATACAGGGAAATGCTTTGAACTCGTCTCACATTCCTTTTCAGAAACCGAAAAGCTCATCACAGGGCTGATATGTTACAAATCTCAAAAGCTACGGCATACTCGATGCAAGCGGTGCTCTCACTGGTGCATTCCTACGAAGATGATGAGGTCATACCGATTACCGAAATCGCGACATCCCGGGATATTCCCGAAACGTTCTTGCGCAAACTCCTCCGATCGCTCATAAATGCCGGTGTGGTTGAATCGAAACGTGGGTACTGGGGTGGAATACGGCTGGCAAAACCTCCGGCGGATATCACTGTACTTGAAGTAGTTGAAGCGGTGGAAGGAGAGGTTGGTCTGAGCCGGTGTGTGAAGGATCCTTCCCACTGCGAATTAGGGAAGGAATGCCCCATGTACATCGTGTGGAGAGAAGCCACCGATCTTCTGCGGAACCAGTTGGAAGGGTATACCCTGGAACAGATTCATCACCGGGCGCTCGCTCTCGAATCACAGGAATTGGCCTCTTCTCAAAAATCACTGTAAGCACCAAACCGAATCAATGCAACCTGGCCGGACAGCTCATTCGGGAGGAGTATGTTCGGTGTCCATGCCAGGATTAATCCACTGCTGCTTTCCCGAGTCATCAGGTCAAAGTATAGACGAAACGACCCAATCGCATTACATCTCTGTACTAAATACACACGAATAGCAGTATGCCAACTGTCGCTTGCTGCATTCGGGAATCGATCAGAAAATTTTAGAGAGATCTAGCGTATTAAAACCCTGAAAGAATCACGTAAGAATCCTCAATCGTGTCCCTGCATCATTCCCTACCCGGTCCGCTTGTCCGCCGATTGCATGGGGATGTCATGTGAAAAATCTCCGGGGTTTACAAAGTGTTCAGTTACTATTCACACTGAACCAGCTTCCGGGAAATCTTTGGAAAATGAGGGAATGTATTCATCCCATACTTTTTTTGGACACCTGCTGTGTATATATTTATATGAGATTCGGACAGTTTTCACGATTGACAGATTTCATCTTACCACACAGGAGGTGTTTATGGAACGCCGAGAATTTCTGGAAGCATGTTTCAAAGGCGGCACCATTTTATCCGCCTATGCGCTGCTGGGAAACTCGCTGATCAACTGTGCCAGGACAGGCGGACTGCCTCGCCGGAAATTAGGAAAGACCGGCGAACAACTCTCCATCCTCGGATTCGGCGGCATCATGCTGAATAATATGGAGCAGCAGCGGGCCAACGACCTGATCGCCATGGCCTTCGATGCGGGCATCAATTACTATGATGTTGCTCCCAACTACGGTAATGCCGAAGAACACATGGGACCGGCGCTTGAATCCTACCGGGACCGGTCGTTTCTGGCGTGCAAAACGCATCAGCGTGGCAAAGCGGGCGCGGAAGATGACCTCCACGCCTCACTGAAGAAGCTCCGGACCGACCATTTCGATCTCTACCAGCTGCACGCCCTCAGCAGTATCGAAGATGTGGAGCGGGCCTTTGGCCCCGACGGCGCCATGGAAGTGTTACTGAAAGCCAGAGATGAGGGGAAGACCCGGTACCTCGGGTTCTCCGCGCATTCCCAGGAAGCCGCACTGCTGGCGATGGACAAATTCGACTTCGATACCATTCTCTTCCCCGTCAACTTCGTCTGCTGGCACCAGGGGAAGTTCGGTCCGGACGCCGTCGCTATGGCAAAATCGAAGGACATGGGCATCCTGGCCATCAAGAGCATGGCCTTCAAACCGATCCCCGCAGGGCAGGACCGTCCCTATGAACGGTTGTGGTATGTCCCCGTCGAACAGAAGGAGCGGGCGCAGAAGGCGGTACGGTTTACACTCTCCAAAGATGTCACCGCCGCCATTCCCCCGGGAGATCCGGATTTCTTCCGGATGGCATTGAGTTTTATCGATGACCATTCTCCCCTGTCGGAATCCGAAGAACAGGAACTGCGGAATATCGCCGCGGAGACACCACCACTGTTCAGTGCAGTCTGATACTGTGAACTCGCACCGTTGCGGACATGACCATGTCCGTGACGGTTGCTGATTCACTGCCCCGTTACGACTGCTCCCCGGGATAGTTGGGTCCCAGCAGAATCTTCTCCTTCCGGACACCGGGCTGTCCGTTCTCCACCCAGGGTGACCCGCGGACGGCCAGGTGGTCAAACATCCGGTTGCGCCATTTCTGCAGCTCGGCAGAATACCCGGTAACCGGACTGAGATCTCTGGTTTCACCGGGATCTTCCTGCAGATAAAACAATTGCTCTTCGCCCAGGTAAGCATGCCAGATGTACTTCCATTCCCCGTCGGCCAGGGCATTCCAGGCGTTCTCATCGAAATAGGTGGTGGTATGTTCCAGATCGACATACTCCCGCCAGTCATCGGTCTCGCCGCGAATGAGCTGCAGAAGCGATCCCCCTTCCACGCTCTCGGGAATGGCAAGATGTGCTGCATCCAGGAAAGTCGGAGCGACGTCCCGGAGTTCCACCGGCTCGCGCAGGTGTTGTCCGCGCGGAGCCGTTGGCATCGATTCCGGCCACCGGATGATCAGGGGAATGCGGGCGGATCCCTCGTAAGCATACGTTTTTCGCCAGAGATGGTGATCGCCCAGCATATCGCCGTGATCCGCAGTAAACAGAATGAGCGTATTCTCAAGCAGTCCCCGGCTCTCCAGGGCGTTCAGAATCCGGCCGAACTGGTAATCGATAAATGAGATTGAACCGTAATACCCCTGGCGGGACCGCCGGATTTGCTGCGGTCCCAGATTACCACGAGCAAGCGTATAAGGTTTTTGGTTCGTGAAATCTCCGTACCATTCCTCAGACCACTCACCCACATGAGCGTCGGGCATTTCCCTGTCGTTATAGATGTCCCAGAAGCGCTGCGGCGGATCGTAAGGGCTGTGAGGCCGCTCGAAAGATACTTTCAACAGAAAGGGCGACGGCTCATCATAGGCGTTGATAAATCGCACCGCCGTCTCTCCAATCCAACGGGTGGGATGGTATTCTTCCGGGAGGACATACGGCTTCGCCCGATAGGAATTCCAATCGATG
>DATFLS010000033.1:0-2564 GCA_035267465.1 bacterium | reverse complement strand
CCCGCAGGGCGGAACTCTGGTTGCCGGAGTGATCTCGGACGTGAAATCACTCAACTACTATGTGGCCGAGAGCCGGCTGGCTCAGGATATCATCGATTTAATGTTCCTGTCACTTACCACCATTAACCCGGATTTGAAGACCTTTTCTCCTTTGCTGGCAAAATCGTGGGAATTCAGCGACGACCGCAAAACCCTGACATTTCACCTGCGTGACGATGTCTACTGGTGGGACGGAGAAAAAACCACCGCGGAGGATGTTGCTTTTACACACCGAATTATCACCCATCCGGAAGTCACCTGGAGCGGTAAAAGTTGGAAGGAGCATATTGAAAACGTCGAGGCGGTGGATGATACCACAGTGGTGTATCAGTTCTCCCGGGTGTATCCATATCAGCTCATGGATGCAGCAGAAGGAGTTATCCTGCCGGAACATTTGCTTCAGGATGTGCCGTCGGGAGAATTCCTCACCGCAGATTTTAATTCGCATCCGGTCGGCAATGGCCCGTTTCGGTTTTCGAGGTGGGAGCAGCAACAGCAGCTGGAGCTGATTCGTAATGAACATTATTATGAGGAGTCAAAGCCGCATCTGGATCGGATCGTGTTTCGTATTGTACCGGACCGAACCACCTTAATCACCCAGTTACAGGCCGGAGAAATTGATTTTGTCGAAGATATGTCGCCGAGAAATTTCCAGCAAACGAAACAAAACTTTAAAGACGGAAACAGCGACATTAAGATCTACGAATATCTGGGGAGAAACTACGATTATATCGCATGGAATACCATCGATCCCGATGCATACGATCCGAACGTGCACGCTACGGTGGAGAGTTTCGACCAGATTCCCAATCCCTATTTCGCCGATAAACGGGTCCGGCAGGCAATGACCTATGCCATCAATCGGGATCTGATCCGGGAAGCAATCGGATATGGGTTATTAATCCCCATGCACGGAGCCATAAGTCCCATCCTCTGGGCACATGATGAAAGCATACCTGAGATCCCATACGATCCTGATGAGGCGCGGACTCTGCTGGCGGACGCCGGCTGGCAGGATGTTGACGATGACGGCCTCCTCGAAAAAGACGGTCGGGATTTTCGGTTTACCATAAAGACCAATACGGGGAACGTACGCCGCGAACAAACCTGCACGCTGATACAGGACATGTTAAAGCAGGTGGGTATCCAGATGGAAATTCAGTTGCTGGAGGGATTAACCTTTTTTAACAGTTTACGCAACAAACAATTTGATGCCGCGCTCTCCGGCTGGTCGGTGGCATTGAAAGTCGATTACGCGCCGATTTTCCATTCACAGGCGGCTCTTAAGGGGTACAATTTTACGGCCTATCGCAATCCGCTGTTCGATAGTCTCAACAGAGAAGCGGCCGTTGCCAGTGACACCGAGAAGGCAAAGAAATTGTGGAGCCAGGTGGAATCGCTGCTGCTTGAAGACCAACCATATACCTGGCTTTATTATATGAAATCGGGTCACGGGCTGCATGAGCGATTCAAGGGTGTCAGAATGGACCATCGGGGAGCGTATCTGAATCTGGAAGACTGGTGGGTACCGGTGGAGGAACGAAAGTACTGGGTGTCGCGGGCACAGCTATAAAGTCGGACTATGGTTTCCTATGTGGTCAAACGGATAGCAGGGATTATTCCGCTACTCCTCCTGGGGTTAACACTGACGTTCTTTATTATGCGTCTGGCTCCGGGCGATCCCACCACAAAGTATGTCAATCCTGAGTTTGATCCGGAGCTCCGGCAGGAAATGATGCAGAAATTCGGACTGGATCAGCCGCTGCCTGTGCAGTATTGGCGCTGGCTTACGGCATTTCTGCAGGGCGATTTCGGGGTGTCCTTCGACCGTGCGCAGCCGGTCAGCAACGTAGTGAAGAGGGCCATCGGGAATACTCTGATTTTATCGTCACTTGCGCTGGGGGTCTCTCTGCTGTTCGGAGTGCTGCTGGGGATGCTTTCCGCGATCAAACAGTATACCCGGTTCGATGATCTCATTACTGTGGGAGCGCTTTTCCTCTATTCCATGCCGGGCTTCTGGCTGGGGCTCATGTTAATCCTGCTGTTCTCGCTGGTCCTGGGGTGGCTCCCGGCCGGTGGGATGAAGTCCGTGAATTATGACTATCTCAGCCTCGGGCAGCAGATCTGGGACCGCATCAGCCATCTGATACTGCCCGTCTTTGTGCTCGCGGCAGCGTCTACGGCTTCCACCATGCGGTATATGCGGGCCAGCATGCTGGATATACTCAGGCAGGATTACATCCGCACCGCACGCGCAAAGGGGCTGCCCGAACGCATTGTCTATGCAAAACACGCTGTCAGGAATGCCTTAAGTCCGGTGGTGACGTTGTTCGGCTTATCGATTCCGTTCCTGTTCAGTGGAGCGGTCATTATTGAAATCGTATTCGCCTGGCCGGGGATGGGACGGGTCATGCTGACGTCGATTTTACAGCGGGATTATCCGGTCGCCATTGCCGTGACAGCCATTGTCTTCGCCATGGTGCTGGTGGGAAATCTCGTTGCGGATATCTTATACTCGGTCGTTG
>DATFLS010000032.1:0-5822 GCA_035267465.1 bacterium | reverse complement strand
GATAACTCATGATCTTACGATTATGCCCCTAAACTGTCAATATCATTCCAGGTTCGAATTGGGTTCTCTGCCTGTCCCGGCGGGAACCTGGCGGCATCGGAAACGAGCCCTGTACTGCGGCTGCCGCACCCTCGGCAGGTACATCTCTGTGCCGATGATGAGTATGGAGGTTCCGGTTCGTGGTTTCCCTTGCCTTCATTATCTCTGTAAAATAGATTGTATTATGAATGTCCCACTGTATCGTATTCTCGGTCACTACGTCTCGGATGATATCTCCCATCCCCGGCAATTTCTGCGCAACTGGTTTCGGATCTTTGGAGAACATGGTGACGAGTATCCGGTGGTCCTGACCAACGCCTGCTACTGGACCCGAATCAGTCAGAAACCGTGGATTGGCCTGAATAATTTCGAACGGTTTCTGGAGAGTATTTCAAGCCGCAAAGCACTGTTTGACTTTTTGGAGCAATACCCTTCTGCGTTTGAGATCCTGTGGGGAGCGTTGTCAAATGCGCAGCATCTGGCGAAAATTCTCATTCGGAACCCGGAAGACTTTTACTGGCTGCTGGAGGGATCATCGCTGGGACAACCGATGACTGCCGGGGAACTCTTCCGGAAGTTCGATGAGACCGTATTCCGGTTCCAGTCACCCTACCGGCAAATATCCTTCCTGCACAGATTGCATCGGCGGCATTTCCTTCGTATTGCCATGCGCGATCTTTTAGGTATTGCAGGGTTCGAACAGACCGTGACCGACTTGAGTTACCTGGCCGAAACCCTGGTGCAGATGGCAACCAAATTTGTGCTGCAATCACTGGAGGACAAGCAGAAACTTCCGGACTCCCGATTTGCGGTGATCGCCCTGGGAAAACTCGGTGGCCGGGAATTGAATTATAGCTCCGATATAGATTTGATGTTTGTGTATGAACATGACGGCACTCTGCCCAATGGCGAGAATTACAGCACCATTTTCCAGCGGGCTGCTGAGGAGATTTGCCGGATATTGAACGAACAGTCGGAGCATGGGGTATTGTACCGCGTTGATACCAGGCTCCGGCCGGATGGCGTTTCCGGAATTCTGTGCCAATCACTGTCCGCCTATCTTCATTACTATGAAAATCGAGGGCGGCTGTGGGAACGGCAAATGCTCATCAAGGCCCGGCCGGTTGCCGGAGATCTGGAATTGGGTCAGTCAGCCCTGGATCGGTTTGAGCCCTTTATCTATCCCCGCCGGATTCGATATCCTCTCAAAGATATCGTGGTTCATCGAAAAAAATCGGAAACCCGAACGGAAGAAGGGCTGAACGTCAAAACTGATCCGGGGGGCATTCGGGATATCGAATTCATTGTCCAGGCGCTGCAGCTGCAGTTCGGGGGACTGGAGTCCTCCATCAGAGAACAAAATACACTTGCAGCGCTCCGGAAACTGGCGATTGATGAGAAATTTCTCAGTACCCGGGAAGCTGAACAGCTGAAAGAAAAATACATATTTCTGCGAGAGGTCGAACACATCCTGCAACTGCAAGAAAACCGGCAAATTCATGTGCTTCCGGTACGCGAACCCAAGCAAACCTTAATCCATGCCCTGTTAGACTATCAGGATTACGCTTCTCTCTATCGGGACACAGAAGTGGTGATGCAGTCGGTGCGGCGACTCTTCCGGTCCATCTTTGAAACCAATGGACTCGCAGCCGAAGAAGACTATTCCACATACAGTAGAAGTGATTGGGAATCCCTTTTCGAGGAACGGGGATTCCGAAATCCGCAGAAGGCGGCCCATGAATTTCAGGCCCTGGCAACCGGTCGGTTCCCCAACAATCATGATTCGTATACCCGGGAAGCCTTCTGGAAAATGTGCCCGCACCTCCTCAAGATTATACAAAATACTCCCGCCCCGGCAGATACCCTGACCGATTTTGAGCGGATTATCCGGACCTACACAGCGGTTCGCAGTCTGTATGAACTTTTCGCCGCGGAACCGGGAATCCTGCAATTGATCCTGAATTTAATCTCGCGGGCACCGAAAATCGTCCCGTGGATTGTCCAGCAGCCGGCGCTGGTGGACTTGTTAATCGGTCTCCCGGACGAGATACTCACCGGGACTGATCTGGAACACCGGTATGAGCCGCTGTCCAATCGTAAGATCCCCGAAGATCAATGGTTGCAGAAAGCTATCGACCTGCACCATGAAGTGATCGTCACCATCCTGGCCCAGTGGATCACCAAGGAGATATCACTTCCGGAGCTGTATGAAATCTTCAGCACGGCAAGTACAAATTTGCTGCAGAGAAGTTTGGATTACTGGATGGAGGAATTGCGGGACCGGATGGCAGTGATAATTGCCGGATCGGGAGCTGCCCAGACCATGGTCTTTTCCTCTGATTACGATATCCTCTTCATACTTTCCCCAGATCAGGATAATACCCAGGCCACTTCGACGGTCGAAAAATACATTCGGCATATGCAGGAATATACCAGTCATGGCCGGTTGTTCTCGTTCGATTTTCGTCTCCGTCCGGAAGGGCGTTCTTCACCATTAGTGATGCCGGAGGATAAATACGAGACGTATGTCGACAAACGGATGTCGCCATGGGAATTCCAGGCAATGGGCAAGAGTTCCTTCCTGTGGGGCGAAGAATCGCTCTGGCAAAGGATCACGCACTATTTAAATACGGCGATACACTCCCGGATAGGATCTCATGACTTCTGGGAGCGGCTCATGACACTCGAAAAGGAAGCCATACGGCAGAAATTCCGGAAGCTTGGTAAGGATTATGTGTACCACCAGGGCGGTCTGTTTACCGTTCGAAATACCCTTGAATGGAGTCATTTAATCAATACCTATTCCGATGTTTCTTCCAGGATGCCGGAGCTGAACCGCATCCGGGCAGTGTTCCTCTGGTTTCAAAAAATTCGGTGGTATCTATCTCTGCATGTGTCGGGATCGGTCGACAGCCTGCCGAATTCCCGGGAGAAACTGGATATTATCGGGCAGCATCTCGGATTCGCTGATGCTATTGGTTTCACTCAAAAAATCGATGCCCTGCTCAGCGAAGGGCAGCAGCTCAATGACAGATTCCGGGAGTGGCTAGGAGATGAATTCTGACAACTGTGTTCGCAGATGTTCCAGACGCGCCTTCACCTGCTCTGGCTCCACTTCACCTTCGCCGGTCGGACTGAGATAGAACACGTCTGTGATAGTCTGGCCCTCCGTATGGATTTTCGCCGAGTGGATATTGAATCCTGCTTCCGAAATAATCTTTGTCAGATAATAGAGCAGCCCCAACCGATCCCTGCCGGTCACCTCCAGCACCACCCGACTGTTCTCCTCACTCCATTCGATAGCAGGCAGTACTTTGCCCAGCGGCTTTCTGTGCCATCGCCAGCGCTGTTCCGCTTTCCGTACCAGATCGTGAACATTCGTCTCTTCCCGGAGGACCCGGAGAAGGGTGTGTTCGATATTGCCTCCGATTTCCTGTGGAGACTGATCTTTGATCAGGGGCACTACCCGAAATTGATCCAGGGCAATACCTTCATCTCGTGTGAAGATGCCAGCATCCATGATATCCAGGCCGTGCGAAGTCAGGACCCCGCAAATAGTGGAGAGCAACTTCGGTCTGTCCCCGGTGATGACAGTGATCTCAGTAAACGTGGCCTCCCGGTCAACGAGGACCCTCACTTCCTGGCTGATATCTCTCAGCTGTGAGAGTTGTTGAATAGTCCGGAGGTGTTCGGCAATTTCTTCCCTGGCGAATTGTGCGGCATATCTGGGACCCATCTGGCTGATATGAACGTCATACAGCTGCCGGAAGCTGTCACTCCACTCCGGTACCCCGGCACTTGCAGGCTGGATTGGTTCGCCAAGCAAAAACCGCCTGGTTTTCCAGTATAATTCATGCAGGAGCGTGGCTTTCCACTCCGTCCAGAGCTCCGGGCTCACTGCACTGATGTCAGCATAGGTCAGAAGATACAACAACCGCAATTGCTCTTCTGTTTGTGCAATGTTGCCGAAAGCCTCGATGGTTTCGATGCGATTAATATCCCGCCGAAAGGCAAATCGCTCCATTTTTAGGTGTTCCTGAATTAAAAATTCGACTATGGCGGTGTAATGACCCAGTCCGAGCCGGGAGAGGATATCCGAGACCATGCTGCTGCCGTACTCGTGATGCTCATCCCGGCTTTCCGCTTTTCCGATATCATGCAGTAACAACCCCAGATACAGGGGCACGGGATCATCCAGTTCCTGATAGACCTGCCGAAACTCGTACTGCCCGTTTCCGGCATTCAAAAACACGGCTTTCTGCAGATTTTCTATGGTACGAAAGGTGTGCTCATCCACCGTATAATAATGATACATGCTCTGGATATGGAGCCGGTGTATCTTTTCGATCTCCGGGATAACCTTGACCAGGATCTCGGTATACAGCAGCGCCCGCAATATTTCGGCGGCATCCGGGGCGGTCAGTATATCACACAATTTCCGACCGATGACGTCGTTCTGAAACCGTGTCTCCGGAAGGGTATGCACACTCTGCTCAATCTGTTGGCGGGCATCCCGGGTCAATTGCAGCTGATTCTTCTGGGCATACAGAAAGACCTCCACCAGCACTGACGGATCTCCGGGAAGAGACCGCCCACTTTCACTGATGAGACTGTTATTTACCCGGACTAATCCCGGGAACTTATCCAGGTTTTCTTCCTTGCGACGCCGCCACCATCTGGAATCCGAATGACCGAAATGCTCGTTAATTAAAAAATTGTGCGCATAATCGATTTCCCGGGCCGCCCGGTAATATGCCTGCATAAACGCCTGGACATCCGGCTTTTCGTTAGTGACATAGCCCAGCATCCGGGCAAGTCGATGGCGTACATTGATATCCAGATGATCGGTTTTCGCACTTCCGGATGTCGCGGCAGAATGTATTCCATGACGGATACGCAGGATAAAATGATACGCATCCTTCAGGGAGGCGAATTCCCGGACTGTGATATAATTTTCATTCAAGAGCCACTGCAGGAGATCGAACGTGCCGATGATTTCCTCCGGTGTAATACCCGGCTCCCGATCCCCCTTGCCGACAACCAGCCATTGCAGGGTGTGCAGATCCCGCTGGCCTCCTGCGGATTCCTTGATGTTCGGCTCCAGCAGTTTATATGTATCGCCATACTTTTTCCGGCGGGTCCGGTCTTCCTCCAGCTTCATCCGCACAAACCGGTCGTTCCCGTTTGCGAAATACCTGCCGACGACTCTGCGGAATTGCCGAATCAAGTCCGGGTGACTGGGCAGCGGGCGGGATTCGATCAACGCCGTGGCGAAATCCGAATCCTCCTCCATTTTTCTCCGGACTTCGTCCGGTGTGTGCGCGCTGTACTTTATCTCCAACCGGGAATCCCAGAGCGGATGAAGAAAGTCCTTCAACCGGGACTCAATCGAGTCGCGGTCCCCGGCATCATAGAGGATAAACAAATCAATATCCGAATGCCGGCACAACTCGCGCCTGCCATACCCTCCGATAGCGAATACCGCCACCCGTTCGAACAACTGGCCGCCGGCCTCCAGCAATACATGGTCGATGGTACTGGTTAATTCGAGACATATCTCGCTGCCGGTGAATTGTGTATAGTCCCGGGCGATACGATCCAGTGTGTCATGTATCGACTGACGGGCGGTCGGCTTGTTCTGATCCTGTGTTATCAAGGTACTCCTTTCTCCCAGGGGTATTCATCAATGTCAGGTGAATCTCATACGATTCCGGGTACAAATGTTTCAATATCCGACACTGCCGGAATCTAAATATACTCTGCATTAATTCAAAACAGTGACA